>DCTH01000254.1 GCA_002329495.1 Syntrophothermus sp. UBA1445
GATCGGAGCATTGAAAGTAGCAGAAAGCCCGCCGGCTGCGCCGCAGGCAACCAGGGTTCGCAGGTCGGAGGCCGAGAGGTGGAAAACCTGTCCCAAGGCCGAGCCGATACTGGATCCGATGGTTACGATCGGACCCACCCGCCCAGCCGACCCGCCTGAGCCAATAGTAATCGAGGCGGCCAGCATCTTCACCCACATCAGCCGGGGCTGGATGACCCCGCCTTTTTCGACCACCGCGGCCATAACCTCAGGCACCCCGTGACCCTTGGCCTCACGCGCAAAAACATAGATCAGGGGACCGACTATGGCTCCCCCGATGGCCGGCAAAAGGACGACATGAAACCTGCCGAGCCAGCCCAGATACTGCTCTCCACCGCCAAAAAAGACCCCAGTAAAGAAGGAGATTAGGAGTCGGAATGCGACCCCCGCGCATCCGGTAATCAGCCCAATCATGACGGCCAGAATTATTAAGCCACCCGGCGCGGATAACGCGTAGCCATCCTCGGACCGTAACCAGCTGGTTATTTTCCAATAAAAAAAGCGCTCCCGCACGGTCGCAAAACCCCCTTATGTACAGTGAATCCCTTTTCATCATAACACTCTTAGTGCATCACAGGGACTGTCCCTATGATGCAAAATGCATCACGGGGACAGTCCCCGTGATGCACCAAAGAACTGTGGTGTGACCGCAATACTCAATAAGCAGCTTCCAGTACGCCCATGATGTCCTGGAAGTCGGCCTCGGCCCGGTTGAATATGAGGGAGCCGTCTCCCTGGGCGGTTTTGGCGATTTGGGGCAACTGTTCTTTTTTGACTCCGGCGTCTTTCAGGGTTATTGGCAGACCGCAGAGCTGGTTCAGGGTTTTACTCAACTGCCTGACGGCGGTCACCGATTGTCCGGCTCGCTTTTCCGGTACGGTCTGTGCATAAACCTCGGGGCCGGCCAGGGCCAGCAGCAACTCGGCATAATAGCCAGCACACTCCTTCATGTTGTATTCCATGCCCCACGGCAGCAGGATGGCCATGGCCACCCCGTGAGGAACCCCACAGACCCCGCCGCAGGCATGGCCAATGGAGTGGACAATGCCAACCATGGAGTTGGAAAAAGCGCATCCGGCCAACAGTGAGGCATTGGCCATGGCCATCCGGGCTTCCTCATCCTTTCCGTTCTGAACCGTCCGGATCAGGTACTGCCGGATCAGATCCACGGCCTTGAAGGCATACCCGTCGCTCAGCGGGTTCTTCTGCAGACAGGAGAAAGCCTCAACCGCGTGAGTCAAAGCATCCATTCCCGTTGCTGCCGTAATTCTCGGGGGTACCGTCATGGTCATCCGGGGGTCCAGCACCGCAACATCCGGAAACAGCATGTACGAGGTAAAGGCCATCTTGCACTTCTTTTCCAGGTTGGCAATCACCGCCACCATAGTTACCTCCGAGCCGGTTCCGGAGGTGGTAGGTACGGCAATGAACGGCCTCATCCTTTTCCTCAGACGCTCGGCGCCGATAAATCTCATCAGGTCGTCGGTTTCCTCGGTTATCACTATGTTTACTCCCTTGGCCGTATCCAGAACTGATCCCCCACCCACCGCGACGATGGAATCGCAGTTGTTATTCCGGTAGATCTCCGCCACCCGGTTAACCACCACATTGGATGAGTCCGGAGGGGTTTCGTCGTAGAGCGCCCCGACGACCAGGTCAGATCCAGCCCAGGCATCCAGCACCGTTTTAATCAGACCGGCCTCTACGATGCCTTTATCGGTGATGATAATGGGGCGTCGGCACCCCAGGGTCTCCAGTTCATAAGGGATGTTGTCAAGGGCCTGCCGCCCCGAAAGGACCTTCACGGGATTGTAGTACTCGTAATATGCCGGGATCAAACTTACCCACCTCCATATGTTTGATACGGAAAACATACTCTACCCGGTTAATCCACAAAACTTATGCAGATCTTAAAAGGATGATGCAGCTATCGAGCATTATCACAAATTACTGTGCTATCGTTAATTACAGGTATTCAGTGAGTTGACATAACGAATAGGGAACAGATGATGACAAGGTAAACAAAAGCAGCGATGGGCTGAAATGATTATCTCAGTTATTGTATTCCGAAGGGTATTCCCAAAAAGTAAACATGCAACCGCAGGCCGAATTTTTGCAGGGTCATCTTCGGCAATCGTTTGAGGATGTTCCGGGCGATGAAGCCCGGGAACAGATAGAACTCCACCAGATTAAGGCAACGGATCAGGGACATGGCTTTAACCAGGTCACCTTTCACACTCATACGGTGTTCGGCGTATCCCTGAGGGGTACCCATCTGACCCGTGAAGATCAGGAATGCTGACCCCAGGGTCTTAAAACTGATCACCAGATCGGCCTCCCCTCGCTGCAGCCCCAGGTATTTAAGCTTTCCGTTCTGCTTCTGCAGCAGGAGGTACGGTCCCTGGGGCAGTACCTCAAAGAGAATGGTAAACGACTCCTCCCAGGATTCAACCTCTCCCTTGACCTCTTCATCACGGGCGGCAATGCTCTGAAATCCCCGGCCCAGAACAAAGAGCACGATCCTGATCACCAGGGTTGTAAACGGTCTCTGGCCGGTCGCAATCTCCGGGTAAACTTTTTCGCCGGTCATCTCTCCCCCTCCCTCTTAAGCGATTAACATCTATGCTAAATTATACCATTTGAAGCTGGCATAGCCTAGCTGGCTGGGCGAAACTCCGTACAAAATGTTTCAGATGCGCACCTGTTCGATAAACTGCTTGGAGAATCGTTAAAAAATAATACGTCAGAAATATTAAAGTAGACTATAGAATAACGGTTGGAAGCAAGCATATGGGGAACAGTTCGCCAGAGCGCAGGTTAT
>DCTH01000065.1 GCA_002329495.1 Syntrophothermus sp. UBA1445
ACGTTGCAAAATGGCGCCCCAGGTGGGAAGCTCTCTTTGATAAGGACATGCCCCGGCATTTTGATTACCCCGATTATCCTTTAAAATACTGGTTCAAGAAATGGGCCGATGAGCACCCGAGCAAACCATATATACTGATGGGCGATTTTACGATGAGCTACGGGGAAGCGAACAACACGGCCTGCCGAATAGCCAATGCCTTGTTGGATCTGGGAGTAAAAAAGGGCGACCGGGTAGCAATTATGGCCCCAAATGTGCCGCAGTATGTACTTTCTCTGCAGGCGCTTTTTAAGATCGGAGCGATCGAAGTGCCCGCCAACCCCCTATATACCGTTCCGGAACTGGAACTGCAATTCCAGGACAGCGGGAGCGAAACGGTCATCGTTATGGCTGCTTTTGCGGATAAGGCAATTCAGATTTTGCGCGATCCCAATACACCGGTCAAACGGGTCATCGCCTTTCAGGTGCCGGGTCCGGTAATAGAAGTTCCAACCGGCGAAGGGATCTATGATTTTAACCAGTTGGCAGCGACTGCCAGTGATGCCGAGCCGGACGTCGAAGTATTTGGGGATGATGTAGCCCGGCTGCAGTATACCGGTGGTACTACAGGTATACCTAAAGGATGTATNNAATGGCTTCCAATTGGTGTTCATGTGGATTCACGTCAGTACCGAAGGAAGAATTCCGGACCCTTGCCGCCATCCCCCTTTACCACGTTTACGGTTTCAATTGCAATATTAATATCAACCTGAATGCAGGTGGGACAATCGTACTGGTAGCACAGCCAACCCCTGACAATTTGCTGGAAGCTATTGAAAAGCATAAACCCAATATTTGGGCGGCAGTGCCAGCCATGATATTAGGCTTGAATAATCACCCCAATGTAGCTAAGACCGATGTTTCCTCCCTTAAAGCGATTTTCAGCGGTTCCGCCCCGTTGGCGGTCGAAGTCATGAGAGAATTCGAACGTCTGACCGGAGCTCGTATTCAGGAAGGTTACGGACTATCAGAATCAACTAATGTTCTTTCCAGTACACCGGCATTCACCATCCGCAAAGAGGGTAGTTGCGGTATTCCATATCCTGATACGGATCTTGTGGTCGTTGATGTTGAAACCGGTACCAAGGTCATGCCTCGAGGCGAATTGGGAGAGCTGATCGCACGCGGACCTCAGATGTTTAAGGGCTACTGGAACAATCCTGAGGAGACTGCCAATGCCGTTCGGGATGGATGGTTCTATACCGGCGATATAGTGAAGATGGACGAAGATGGATTCATCTTCATCATGGATCGCAAAAAGGACATGATAATCGTCAGTGGATTCAATGTGTATCCGCGGGATGTAGATGAAGTGCTCTATGCCCACCCCNNCATGATCATCGCCGGCGGCTTCAACATCTACCCGCGCGAAGTGGATGAAGTGCTCTATGCCCACCCCAAGGTCCTGGAAGCCTGCACGGTTGGAGTACCCAATCTCAAACAGGGTGAAAGTGTAAAGGCTTATGTTGTATTGAAGCCAGGGGAGAGCCTCACCGCAGAAGAAGTGATAGCCTACTGCAGGGAAAGCCTAGCACCATATAAAGTGCCTTCCCAGGTAGAATTTATTGATGAACTCCCCAGAACTTCCGTGGGCAAACCAGATCGGAAGGCCTTACAGGCAAGAGGTTAGAATCAACAAAGCCCTGAACGATTAAGAACAACGGCTTTAGAGTTGTTAATTCGGCAAACCTAAATGAATGACAATAGAATGATCCTCAGCGAAATTGGAATGGTCGGGCATAGGAACTTCCTGGTGCCCGATCTTGTTTCTCTTGAAGAGATTTGTTTTGGCCAGAGCCGACATCCCCTCAAAGATGCAAAGGCTGGAGTTCGGCTGTTATGTGTCACTTCCATCCGATTTTCCATCCCGGTTTGTGCCCATTATGTCTCGTTGGGGCGGAGTTGTCCCCCACTTGCTGCCTCAATAACACGAAGGCGTCGCTGATGATGACCACGATGTTGCTCTTCTTGCATAGAACCTTACCAAGCATTTATTGGCATGAATCTTGCACTATCGAACATATAAAACGCGATGAAATATGTCTTGCTAAACGTTCATCTTGCTTTCTGGATACGACATTGCAGTGTATGGACGCAGCTTGGAAAGGAGGAAACGGCCATTAACACCAAACAGTTAACATCCGAATGGGAAGGGCAAACCGAAATTTTGCCGCAGCGACTTGAGATGTGGGCAGAGCAACATCCCGATGCCGAATTCTTTTACTATGGGGAAGCGGACAAACATTACACTTACAAGGAATTTAACGCGCTTGCTAACCAGATTGCCAACAACCTGATAGCCCATGGCATCAAGAAAGGTGACCGGGTGTGTCTTTTACTAACCAATCCCTATGTCACCATAGTTTCCATGTTTGCCATCTGGAAGTGCGGTGGGGTTTTTGCACCGATTAACTTCAACTATGCTGCCCGGCAGGTGGCATTCCAGATCGGGGATACCAAGCCTCAATTCCTAATAACTGATGTAGGTTTTATGCTCTTGCTGAATGATATTGCAGACCAAATTAAAGAACTGAAAATATTCATGTATCATCCGGAACCTGGCGATCACGATTACAAGGAAGAGGCTGCCAAAAATCAGGCCAAATTTAAAACTATTGACTACAATTCTCTATTAACCGGAAACTCGCAAAACCCGGGTGTGGAGCTGTTCGTCTATGATATTTGCAACATCATCTATACCTCTGGGACCACCGGTCTCCCCAAAGGAGTTGTACATTCCTATCGCTGGATTAACAACTATACTGTAAACCGTCGTCTCCCAATGACGCATGAAGATGTGCTATACACCGACCTGCCCATGTACCATATTGCTGGATCATTATCTGACGTCGGTTGCGCCTGCTGGGTTGGCTGTAAAGTAGCAGTATGGGACAAATTCAACGTGAACGACTATTGGCACCGGATACGCAAGAGCGGTGCAACCATGGCTTTGCTGATCGATGTCATTGCTCCCTGGTTATTGAGTGCACCGGAGAGTCCGGACGACAAGAATCATTCCCTGCACATTGTAAACTCACAACCGTTGTTGCAGACACATCGCCTGATAGCCCAAAGATTTGGGATAGATTTCATTACAACGGGTTATGCCTCAACAGAATCAGGCAATCCCACATCGCTTCACATCGATGAAGAAATCGGCGATGTAAAGCCTCCGGAATGGCGCAAAGGGAGAAGCCGCGAAGAGATTTTGCAACTGTTGGCTGAGCACGGTCGTGCAGTAGTCAAGGGGACGGATCCCAAACTAAAAATGTACATCGGCGAAGCCCCAGGCTATCAGGAATTAAAAATTGTAGACGAACACGATATGGAGGTCCCTGACGGCCAGGTGGGCCAACTTCTGGTTAGACCTACCCTGGACCACTGGCTGTTGGAGGAGTACTTTGGTCGTCCTGAGGCCACTGCTGAGGCGTTTCGTGGCTGCTGGTTCCATACGGGAGATGCGGTAGTCAAGGATCCGGAAAACGGCAGGTTCTATTTTGTGGATCGTATGGGCTCGGTTATCAGAAGACGCGGAGAGAACATCTCACCCATACAGGTAGAGGAGGTAGCCAATAGTCTGCCTGGAGTCTCAATGTCTGCAGCCTTTCCGGTTCCGGCAGAGGTAGGCGGAGAAGACGAGGTGGCTTTGGTCGTGGTACCCGTAGAGGACGGATCGCTGGTTGAAGAATNNCTAGGGAAACTGCTGCCCCGGTTCATGTATCCCAAGTATCTGGAAATCAGAACGGAGATTCCTAGGACCGCCACCAACAAGGTTGAGAAGTACAAACTACGTAACGAATTCATTGAAAAATATGGATTAAAAAAATAGTGATATAGCCTATCCAATACAACCCGTGTTATGGGGGCAGACCCGGCCAGTGGAACTGTCAATCGCTGGCGGTGTCTGCTCTTTTTTGTTTCCAGACCTATTCATATCTGGGGTTGTCGATTGCCCAATATCCGATTAGCAGTCTATGCACCGGCGAGTGCGGGACGTATGATTATGGCTTTACTGGGGGGATCCCTGTTGGTGGGGAATCTGATGCTGGATCTGTGACAGGTGAGGAGCAGTCGTATAGTATTCGACCCTTATCGAAAATCGTTCTTTCCCATCATCTGGCAAAGATTTACAAACCGTGGTACAATCACCGTAAAGTTACCACGATTACATATTGAGGGGAGACGGTGTTATGAAGGCTGAAATGGTTACTATTAAAGCCGAGGATGGGGTGCTCGTGCATGGTGCCTATTATGAAGGGCGAGAGGATTATCCTGCCGTAGTCCTGCTCCCGGGAGCAGCAATGAATTTCTATACCGGGCTGGGAGCTTTTCTACCGTTCACGCTGGCCGAAAACGGATTTGCCTGCTTAAACATAAATCACCGGGGACACGATGTGGGAGCCGCGCCTGATCCACTCAACCCCCGGGTTATTGGAGCAATATTCGATCGTTTTGAGGACTCTGTTCTAGATACCCGGTGAAAAACCGTATGATTAAAATCC
>DCTH01000194.1 GCA_002329495.1 Syntrophothermus sp. UBA1445
ACTCAGCCGGGGCTCAGCTCAGTATGGGAATGCGGTACTCAGCCGGTATCCCATCGCCTTCTGGGAGTCGTTTCCGCTGAAAAGCCTGCGCGAGTCCCGGGTACTGGTCCGGGTGGTGATTCAGGTGGAGGGGCGGCGGGTTAATTTCTTCACCACCCACCTGGGATTAAATCAAGGCGAACGGCTGAAACATATTGATGAGGTGGTCCTGCCGGCCATAAACTCGTGCCGCCGGGCGATTCTGACCGGGGACTTCAACTGCCTGCCTGATTCACCGGAGATGAAGCGGTTGACCGGGACGCTGGAGGATGCCTGTCCTCCGCCGGGTCAGTATACCTATCCCAGTCAGAACCCCTGTGAGCGCATCGATTTTGTGATGCATACCGGTGGCTGGGAGGCGGTTACGTCGCAGGTAATTCCGGCTGATGCTTCTGACCATTACCCGGTGCTGACGGTGTTTGAGTGGGCCTAAGAAGCCAGCGTGGTCAGATAGCGGTCCCGGAAATCATTTAAGGTCTGGTAGGTGGCTTCATCGACCTCCCCGCTTACCGGCAGGCAGTAGAGGGCCTGAAAGTATTTCAGGGCCCAGGTGGTCATGCGGCCAAACCGGCCATCGCAGGAAACCGGTATGCCATGGGCTTTAAGGTGCCACTGCAGGTAAACGATCTCCTGGCTGGACATGCCCTCTTTCAGTTTCTTGCCCGAGAGCTTCGGCAAGGCGGGCTGACGGGTATCGATGATCCTGACCAGGTTGCCGACCTTGGTCAGGGGGTAGACTTCCTCCACGCTGTTGTTGAACATGCGGATACAGCCGTGAGAGGCGTAAGAGCCGATGGAGTAAGGCTTATTGGTACCATGAACCCCATAAATACCCCAGGGTACATTGAGACCCATCCAGCGGGTGCCGAATCCCGAGCCCCAGTTGGTGCTGCGGTGTACGATACGCCAGTCGCCCAGGGGGGTCGGGGTCTCAGGTTTGCCTACTGCCACCCGGTACTGTTTATGGAACTTGCCTCCGATCAATACCGTGAGGGTGCGGGTGCCACGGTCTATCAGGAAACTGGTTTCCGCTTCCGGATCAGTATCCTCGTAACCCTCATCTCCCAGGGCCCGATAGAGCTCCTGCCAGACCTCGGGTGTCACTTCACCGGTGGGTTTAAGTCCCCGCAGGACCTGGAACACCTTGATGGCATCGCTGGTGGCCGGCCCGAAGGAACCATCGACCGTGCCAGGGTTAAGCCCCAGTTTCAGGAGCTGTTCCTGCAGGGCGACCACCATGGGTCCGGTTTCGGGGGGATCCTTCAGGGTCAGGGTTGGCAGGTCCGGAAAGCAGGTACAGACTACGGCTTCCTGATCGTCGGCGCTTTCCGCCCGGGCAACCGGGACCAACACAAGAACCCCCAGCAGAGTCAGAATGATCGCGATGATGAGACGTTTGCCATTAAACACTTTGGTGAGGTAACCCCTTTCGTTTGATTTCACGCCATTATTCTCCCTTCCCTCAGCGTCCGGGCAGCCTCTGGTGTGACAAGCTCCCCATTATTTAAGGGTCTCCCATTTCGGCACCGGCATAAGAGGAAATTGTGCCCAGTCCGAGGTTACCAGCCGGGTAGGGGTTGACTGCTGTAGCAGGCTATCGTGGTTAGCGGCCGGGCAGGCCAAGCTGCCCCGGGGTCAGTCGGTTGGTGGCAAGGGTTTCCCTGGTAAAGGCTATAATATTAATAACCCACGGGGAAGCTGGTCCTTGATCCTTGAAGCTCTTCCGGAGACGGGACCTCTTCTACAAAAATAAAGGAAGTGATACAATGACACATATTCCTGGATTTGTGAGCGAATACAGCTCCATTGACCAACCCTTATTTGAGCAGGCTAAGAAGGTAATTGAAATGGCGATGGCACCCGGGGCCCTGGATGCCAAGACCAAGGTTTTGATAGTTCTGGCTCTCGACACCCTCAAAGGTGCCACTGAAGGAGTAAAGGTCCTGGCCGCACAGGCCCGCGAGCTGGGGGCAACGGACCAGGAACTCGCCGAGGTCATACGTCTGGCCTATTTTGTGGCCGGGATGGATCCCCTGAAGACCGGCCTCAACGCCTTTCGTTAGGAGATATCGGGTTAGCTGATGAGACTTGCCCCCGGGTTCAAGTCCTAAACGAAAGGGTCGGATCAGTTTGACGTGGCGTGACTACAGCCGGAGAATTTGGTTTTGATGTTGGCGACTTATCTACGGGAGGGAATTTGTTTTGTTTAAGGCGGTACTGTTTGACCTGGACGGGACCCTGCTGGATATCGATATGAACATCTTTATCCAGAAGTATTTTGCCAAGATGGTTCAGATGGCCCGTGAACGGGGACTTCAATCCCGGGGCCTGATTGAACTACTGTGGAAATCGACCGCGGCCATGATTGAGAACAAGGACCCGCTGCTGACCAATCAGGAGGTTTTTGAGCGGGATTTCTTTAAGGACCCAGCCATCCAAGCCGAGGTATACCGGCCGTTTTTTGATGATTTCTATGACCGGGGCTTTGAACAGCTGAAGGATTTTGTCCGCCCCTTCCCGGAGACGCGCGCGGTGATGGAAGAGGTGTTTTCCCGGGGGTGCAAGGTGGTTATCGCCACCCAGCCGGTCTTTCCCGATATAGCGATCCGCAAGCGGCTGGACTGGGCCGGGGTGGGGAGCTTTGATTACAGCATGGTGACTACCTACGAGGTGATGCACTTCACCAAGCCGCACACCGAGTACTACCTGGAGATAGCGGAATCAATCGGGGTCGATCCCCGGGAATGCCTGATGGTGGGCAATGACGTGGGCGAGGACCTGACGGCTTCCCTGATTGGGATGAAGACCTTCCTGGTGAAAGAGCGCCTGATAAACCAG
>DCTH01000192.1 GCA_002329495.1 Syntrophothermus sp. UBA1445
CCTGTCCAAGAAAAGAGAGAACCGCAAAGAAAAGATTCTCTTTATCGATGCCCGCAAGATGGGAACCATGGTGACCAGAAAGCACCGGGAGCTTTCCGACGAGGAGATCGCCAAAATCTGCGCCACCTACCACAACTGGCGGGATGGCAGGGACGAATACCAGGACGTGCAGGGCTTCTGCAAATCCGCGTCTCTGGAAGAAGTGAGGGGGCACGAGTACATCCTGACCCCGGGCCGCTATGTGGGAATCGAGGAAGCACAAGACGACGGCGAGCCCTTCGATGAAAAGATGGCCCGGCTCACCGGGGAGCTGGCCGAAATGTTCGCCAGATCCCACAAGCTGGAGGAGGAGATCAAACAGAGACTGGGGGCGATCGGGTATGAGTTCTAGTGGGTGGAGAGAGGTAAAACTGGGGGAAGTATGTGATATTAACAAAAACTCTTATTCCGCGCAGGATAATTGGGAATACATCAATTATTTGGATACAGGCAATATAACTGAGAATAAGATTGAATGTATTCAATTCCTTGATACGAGAACTGATAAGATACCTAGTAGAGCAAAACGAAAAGTATATGAGAATGACATTGTTTACTCAACTGTAAGACCTAACCAAAAACATTATGGGATTATCAAAAAACCGCTTGATAACATGCTGGTTTCTACCGGGTTTGCTGTAATAAGCGGGAAGCCCGGGGAAGCAGACAATCATTTTTTGTATTATTATTTAACACAACAGCACATAGTTGATATGTTACACACAATTGGTGAACATAGTACGTCAGCATATCCATCAATAAAACCAAGTGATATTGAAAATCTGGATGCTTTGATGCCTCCTCTAAATGAACAAAAAGCCATCGCCGCCACCCTTGCCTGCCTGGACGACAAAATCGAGCTCAATAACCGCATCAACAAAACCCTTGAGGAAATGGCCCAGGCCATCTTCAAAAGCTGGTTTATAGATTTTGAGCCGTTTCAAGACGGAGAGTTTGAAGACAGCGAATTGGGCAGGATTCCCAAGGGGTGGAGAGTTGGGACGTTGGGGGAATGCATAGAACTCTTTGACTCAAAACGTATACCCTTGTCCAGTAGACAAAGGGAAAGCATGCGTAAAATTTACCCCTATTATGGAGCGGCTTCGTTAATGGATTATGTAGACGATTTTATCTTTGATGGAATCTACATACTGCTGGGTGAAGATGGAACTGTTATAGATGACAATGGATATCCCATTCTGCAATATGTATGGGGGAAATTTTGGGTAAACAATCATGCACACATTTTAAAGGGAAAGAATGGTTTTACTGAAGAGAGCATTTACATGTTATTAAAGAATACCAGTGTCCAGGGGATCGTAACAGGGGCCGTACAACCCAAAATTAATCAAGCCAATTTAAAATCCTTGAAAGTATTAATCCCGTCGCATGAGACACTTAAAAAATATAACCATTTATTAGAGCCCATATTTGCAGAAAAAAGAAGAGGCTTTGAAGAGAAGCAAGCATTAATTTCTATCCGAGACAGTTTATTACCCAAACTAATGTCCGGTGAAATCCGGGTACCCGTTGAGGAGGTGCAATAGATGGCAAACAATTTTTGTGAGTCCCATCTGGAAGAAGCCACCCTAGAGTGGCTTGAGGAACTGGGCTATGAGGTGGTCTTTGCGCCGGATATAGCGCCGGACGGGGAATATCCCGAACGCGAAGACTACGGGGACGTGATCCTGGCGGAGCGGCTAAGGGAAGCCCTAAACAGAATCAACCCTGATTTACCAGGCGAAGCCATCGAGGACGCCTTGCGGCAGATCATGATCCCGCAAAGCCCCAGCCTGGTCATGAACAACAGGGCGTTTCATAAAATGATCACCGACGGCATCGATGTTGCCGTGAAACAGTCGGACGGGGGATACCGCACCGAGAAAGCCCATGTTTTCGACTTTGCCAGGCCGCTTAACAATGAATTCATGGTCGCCAACCAGTTTACCGTTATCGAACATGGGGTGGAAAAGCGCCCGGATGTGGTGGTCTTTGTCAACGGCATACCTCTGGTGGTTATCGAACTGAAAAGCGCCAGCGATGAAAACGTGGACATCACCGACGCCTATAACCAGCTGCAGACCTATAAAATGACCATCCCCTCCCTGTTTACCTACAACTCCTTCCTGGTGGTAAGCGATGGGGTCAACGCCCGGGCCGGCACCCTGACCGCCGACGAAGACCGCTTTATGGCCTGGCGCACCATTGAGGGCGATGAGGTAGCCCCCATGTCTATTCCTCAATTGGAGGTTCTGATCAAGGGGATGTTCCAGCGGGAGCGCTTCCTGGACATTATCAGGCATTTTATCCTTTTCCAGAGTGACGGCAGCGAAACCGTTAAGATCCTGGCCGGGTATCACCAGTACCATGCGGTCAATAAAGCTGTGGAAAGTACCGAGCGGGCAGCCCTGGAGCATGGCGACAGGAGAATCGGGGTTATCTGGCATACCCAGGGCAGCGGCAAGAGCCTGACCATGGTTTTCTATGTCGGAAAACTGGTCATCAATGAAGAGCTTGAGAACCCGACTATTGTGGTCATCACCGACCGCAACGATCTGGACGACCAGTTGTTCAGCACTTTTCTGAAAAGCAAAGAGATATTGAGGGGAACCCCGGTACAGGCGGAAGACCGGACTCACTTGCGAGAGCTGCTGAGCAGCCGCACCAGCGGAGGCATCATATTTACTACTATACATAAGTTTGCTCCATTCACCAACGAAGTTAAGGAGGATTCCCCGTCTTACAATAATTCGTATAAAGCCGCCGAAAGTCCGGGTGAATATACTGGAGGCATGGTTCTTACCGACCGGAAAAACGTCATCGTGATCGCTGACGAAGCACACCGCAGCCAATACGGCTTTGGCGCGGAAGTGGTCAAAGGTGATTCCGAAGCGGAGGTTAAATATGGCTATGCCAAGTACATGCGCGACAGCCTGCCCAATGCGTCATACATCGGCTTTACCGGNNCCGGTTGAACTGACCGATAAAAACACCCGGGCGATCTTTGGTGATTATATCGATGTTTATGATATGACCCGCGCGGTGGCAGACGGCACCACGGTTAAGATCTTCTATGAAAGCAGAATCGCCAGGCTGGAACTGCCGGAAGAAATGAAGCCGCAGGTTGACAGCGAATATGAGGAAATCACCGAGTAC
>DCTH01000162.1 GCA_002329495.1 Syntrophothermus sp. UBA1445
AGGAGCGTGGTCTTGCCCGCGCCGTCCGGTCCTACCACCCCGAGTATCTCCTGCGGGTTAACCGTAAGTTCTACGTGGTTAACCGCGGTTATGGTTCCAAAAGATTTGGTAAGCTCGCGGACTTGAATCATAATTACCCTTCCCTGGCGAAGGTGACATCAGCGGGCATCCCCGGCTTCAGTACCCCGTCTCCGTCGTTGATGCGGATCTTCACCCCGAAGACCACGTTGGTCCGCTCTTTTTTGGTCTGTATGGTCCGGGGAGTAAACTCACCCTTGGAGGCTATCTCACTCACCGTTCCCGTAAAGGTCCGGGATACCCCGCTGACCGTGAACTTCACCTTCTGGTTCAGCTTCACTGCCGGCAGATCGTCGGTGGGTATAAAGACCTTGATCCACAGGTTTTTCAGGTCAGCGACCGTCAGCACCGAGGCACCCGGTAGGATGTATTCTCCCGGCTCGTAGTTCTTCTGAATAACGGTACCGGTTAAAGGAGACTTGATCTTAAGGTCGGCAATCACCGCCTCGGTGGCCTTAAGCACCGCACGACTGCGTTCCACCTCCGCCTCTGCGGCTATGATAACCTCCGGGCGGTTACCGGATTTAAGCATACTGAGCTTCGCCTCCGCGGCCTTAAGCTTGTTTTGATCAACCTCAGCGATCAGCTGGTAGCGCGTAAGCTCTTCCCGGGAAATACCACCCTCGGCAAACAGGGCTTCCCGGCTCTGAAGATCATCGGCTGATTTCCGGGCGGTGGCCTCGGCTACAGCAAGGTTAGCCTGGGCTTCGGCAATCTCCTGTTCACGGAATCCTGATCGCAGATCCGCCAGCTGGGCTTCGGCTTTCATGAGCGCCATCGCATCCCGCTCCCTCTGCGCCAGCAGATCACTGCGCGAGATCTCAGCGGCAATCTGGCCCTCCTGCAGCTCGTCACCTTCCTGAGCGGCGATGCTCTTTACAACCCCGGCCACCGGCGAGTTCAGATCGACTGTGGTCGCTTCAATGGTCCCCGAAGCCTGGATGTCCTGCGTTCTCTGGGAAAAATAAGTCTGGTATGCATAGTAGAAGCCGATCCCCACACCTAGAACCACCACCAGGATCAGAGCCCGCTTGGCCTTTGACATCGAATCCCTCCCCAACTTGGTTCTTTTAATCAATTATACTGCCCAGGTAAACTATTGTCACTATATTAGTTTACCTGGGCGCATAAAGGAGATCTGGTTCCAAATAGCGAAGGATGTTTCTACAATTGCGTGAGCCATGTTTCCGATTTCTGTCGTATACCTAGATGCAGAAACGGTTAAATGCTGCTTGAGCTACGACTGGTGAGGAAATCAATATATGCTGAAAAACATCGCATCGAAGGTATGGACAGAGTTATACCCTTATCGCCAGCTGGATCCAGTTGATCGTTTAACTTTCCGTAAACGGATCCTGATTGAAAATATCCGGCGATTGAAATCTATTGCGATTTTTGGTGGTCTGGTAAACCTGATCATCATGAGCACCGTGTTCGCCACCAGGGGCACGCCTTCTCTGCTGCAGCCTGATATGGTTATACGGGGTCTGTGGGACCTGCTGGTAATTGTTTTTATTCTATCGGTCGGCAATCCCCGGGAAGTTGTGGATTTGCGCCGGAAGCACTACCCCATATTTGCTGGCTCAGCGGCCTTAAGCCTCCTGTTTTCAAGCCTGCTTTCCATTTACATATCCCAGGTTCATGGGTATTCACTGGTGCATGTGGTCAACCTTATGCTTATAGGTTGTTTCACTTTCTTATCCGTCACCGAATTTATCATCATTCTTATGCCCAACTGTTTTTATCTGGGATACGTCATGGCCACTACCCCCTCAATACTTTTGATGGAAGATGTGACCTTGATTAACATTATCGCCACAACGTTATTCGCGGTTATGATTGCCAAAATGACCCTGCAGTCGAGACTCTCGAATCTCAAGTATGAACAGGAGCTGCAGAAGCAGAATGCACAGAATCAACAGTTGGCCAACCTGGACGGGCTGACCAAGATTTATAACCGCAGATTTTTGGAGGAAGAGCTCAAGCGACTGGACACTCCAAGAAACCTGCCTCTGACCCTGGTGATGGGGGATGTTAATGGCCTTAAGCTGACCAACGATGCCTTTGGCCATTCGGCAGGAGACAGTCTGCTGCGAAAAACCGCTGAAATTATGGAAACCGGGTGTCGCGCCGGTGATATCATCGCTCGGATGGGCGGAGACGAGTTTGCGATCATTCTGCCAAAAACCAGCTATGAGCAGGCGGCGGCGATCGTGCAGAGGATTAAGGATGCTATTGCCCGCGAAAGAGTTGATTTCTTTGTTTTCTCCGTTTCGTTTGGCTGGGCGACCAAACAGGAACCGGGTGAGGATTTACAGGCCGTTATGCGCAAAGCGGAAGAGGCTATGTACCAGCAAAAGCTGGGGGATTGCACCAGTACCAGGAACAGAACCCGGGATGCCATTCTGAGGGCTCTGAATGAAAAGACTGAGGGAGAATGGGAGCATGCCAACCGGGTCAGTCAGTTGTGTGCCCAAACCGGCACGGCTCTGGGTCTTGGTACCAAAGATATTGAGGATCTTCGAACCCTGGGATTGCTGCACGATATAGGGAAAATTGCTCTTGACACTAAGATGCTGGATAAACCCGGGCGGCTTAGTGATGCGGAACGGCGGGAATTGCGGCGCCACGTTGAAACCGGCTACCGAATTCTGAGCTCGTTAAACGAGTTTGCTCCCCTGGCTAACTGTGTCCTGGCCCATCATGAACGGTGGGATGGCCTGGGCTATCCGCAGGGTCTAAAAGGAGAAGACATACCTCTTTACGCCAGGATCCTAACCGTTGCTGATGCCTACGATGTGTTGACCACCGATCGACCTTATCGACGGGCTTTGACTAAAGACGCTGCGCTCGAAGAGATCAAGAAAAATGCGGGAACACAATTTGATCCGAACATTGCACGGGTTTTTATGGATAAGGTTATGGTGTGGAAAGAGCCCCGGCAGACCGCCGCTCTGTGACCCAACGTCTCTGCTGGAGACGGGAAAGATGAGATTTTCAGGAAAGGAGGAAAGTGACGGTAACCCGGAGAAACCGGCAATGATGATAGGCGGATCGACTTTGCTCAGAATTTTTTGGACCACTTTCAGTAATGCTTCAATTTATCCAACCGTAAACAGCGTTATCTCATACCCTTTTATACGAGAGTGATCGCTGGTCGCTAGTACTCGATCCCCTTGCGGGCATTATGCCCTCCAGATTGGTGGTGTTTAACTTCGGCTATCTCACTGACTGTATCCGCCAGTTCCATGATCTCCCCGGGAGCATGGCGACCGGTCAGAACCAAATCCACATCGGGTCGGCGGTTCTTTATCATGGTTACAACATCATCAAACGGAATCAACCGGTGATGCAAGGCCAGGTTGATCTCGTCCAGCACCACCAGGTCATACTTCTGGTCATTCAACGCCTCTTTGGCTGCTTCCAGGCCCAACCGGGCCATCTCGAACTCCTGTGGTTCCGGGTTATCCAGATCCCCTAAATCCCCGGTCCCAAACTGCCGAACCGTCAAACCGTCAAGTTGTTCAGCTGCTATTACCTCACCCGAATCAAACTTCTTCAGAAACTGAATAACGATAACCTGCAATCCATGCCCCACCGCCCGCATCGCCTGCCCAAAAGCGGCAGTGGTCTTACCTTTTCCCTGCCCGGTAATAACGATAACCAGCCCTTGCTTCCTATTCAACAGCCAACACCCCTATTCACCTTTTACCAAAGCAGGACATGCCGACACCCCACGAAGGTGAGGAGGCAAAGCGGCAGGACGTCGCGAGATAAGTCTTGGAGACACGGACGTCGAATAGACGGGGTGCTGCTTTGCGACCAAACCTGAGTGGCTGGTGTTGCCCAGGCGGACCCATGGAGCTAGCGGAATTAGTCGCCGTCCTCCGCAGGCGGAGCCAGTCCCCTACTACAGGTTGAAGCGAGAGTGGATTGCCCGCACGGCTCTTTCGATCTCGTGGGCATGTACTATACAGGAGACCTTGATTTCGGAGGTGCTGATCATATGGATATTAATGCCCTCCTGCGCCAGAGTCTCAAACATCGCCGCCGCCACCCCGGGGTTACTCATCATACCCGCACCTACTATGGACACCTTGGCCAGATCCTCACCATAAGCAGTACCTGAGGCCCCAATCTCCCGGCAGACCCTCTCCACCACCGGCAGCGCCTGCGGCAGGTCATCCTTGGAAATGGTAAACGCTATATCGTTACGTCCATCGCGCATCGCCGCCTGAACAATCATATCCACGTTTATGTTTACTTCAGCCAGGGCCATAAAAATGGCATGAGCAATACCTGGTTTGTCAGGCACGTCAAACAGAGCCACCTTGGCCACGTTAAGATCATGGGCCACACCACTTACTACGCGATCACTTTCCATCTTTCCAACCTCCACTACTAGCGTGCCTGGTTCCAGGTTAAAACTTGATCTCACCTGGACTGTTACATCATAATGCATAGCAAACTCAACTGCCCGCGGCTGCAAGACCCCGGCTCCCAGGCTGGCCAGTTCCAGCATCTCATCGTAGGAGATCATATCTAGCTTGCTGGCCTCCTTCACAACCCGCGGGTCCGCAGTAAAGACCCCGTCCACATCAGTATAAATATCACAGACATCAGCTTTAAGCACCGCCGCCAGGGCCACCGCCGTGGTATCCGAGCCGCCCCGGCCCAGGGTGGTCAGGTCACCATCAGGTGAAATCCCCTGAAAACCGGCCACCACAACCACCTTGCCCTGTTCCAGTTCCTTTTTTATACGGTCTGGTTTGATGCCGGCAATTCGTGCCTTGGTATGAACCGGATCGGTCATGATTCCGCACTGCCATCCGGTCAAAGATACCGCCGGACACCCCATATTCACAAGCGTCATGGTCAGCAAAGCTGCTGACTGCTGCTCCCCTGTGGTCAGGAGCATATCCATCTCCCGTTCCGGGTGGCTCTTGCCAATCTGGTTAGCCAGAGATATGAGATCGTCGGTCAAATCACCCATCGCCGAGACCACCACCACTACCTGGTTTCCCTGGTCCCGCTCGCTCATAACCCGGCCGGCCACGTTCTTGATCTTCTCAATCGTCGCTACGGAACTCCCTCCGAACTTCTGTACCACCAGCCCCATCCTACAACTTCACTCCTTCTCTAAACAGCAATTACTGCATCTCGTTCTTTATCCAAATATAACTTTGAGCACCGTAGCTTCATCCGCAGGTACCACATCCGGGGTAATCGCGGCGGTTTTTATGGCGTTGTCCGGGTCCTTCAGACCATGTCCGGTATTGATGCAGACAATCTTCTGATCCGGCTTGAACTGTCCGGTTTTGCTCAGTTTTAATACTCCGGCAATCGATGCCGCCGAAGCCGGTTCCACAAAGAGTCCTTCCTTCCGGGCCACCAGCTGGTAGGCATTAAGAATCTCCTCATCCGTGACAATCGAGATTGAACCACCTGATTCCTGGTAAGCATTCACCGCCTGTTTCCAACTGGCGGGATTACCGATACGGATCGCGGTCGCTACCGTCTCCGGATTGGGCACTATTTCCCCTCGGACTATCGGAGCCGCACCCTCGGCCTGGAAGCCAATCATGCGAGGCCGGTTGGGCACCATCCCCCGGGCGTTATACTCGCAGAAACCCTTCCAGTAGGCGGTGATATTGCCCGCATTACCAACCGGAATCGCCAGGTAATCCGGGGCCTGCCCGAGCCGGTCACAGATCTCAAACGCTCCGGACTTTTGTCCTTCAATACGGTAGGGATTGAGGGAGTTTACCAGAGTCACCGGGTAACGGGAGGTTATGTCCTTCACTATGGTCAGGGCCTGGTCAAAGTTACCCTGCACCGCCAGGACCTGAGCTCCATATATCAGAGCCTGGGCCAGTTTACCCAGGGCGATTTTGCCTTCGGGTATCAGAACCACACACCGCATGCCACAACGGGCTGCGTAGGCAGCTGCCGATGCCGAGGTGTTGCCGGTCGAGGCACACATTACCACCTCGGCCCCTTCTTCCTTGGCTTTACTCATAGCCATGGCCATCCCCCGGTCCTTAAAGGAACCGGTAGGGTTGGCACCTTCAAACTTCAGATAAACCTCAGCCCCGACCATATCTGACAGGTTGGGGGCGAATATCAGAGGGGTATTCCCTTCCTGCAGTGAAACCACCGGGGTTTTTTCGGTAACAGGCAGGAAATCCCGGTACTCTTCAACAATTCCTCGCCAGCCGGCTCTACGATGCATAATCTTCCACTCCTTCAAGTCTGATAACGTTTTCCACAGCCCCCACAATACTCATTCCGTTTAAAACAGTCAAGGCATCGCGGAGATTTGATTCTTCCACCTCATGGGTGATGAATACCAGATGGGCATATCCATTGTTAGTGTCTTTTTGCAGGACAGTCGCCAGGCTGACTTCATGATTACCCATAACACCAGCAATTCCCGCCAGAACCCCGGGGCGGTCCTTGGCCAGCATGCGGATATAGAACTTGGCCCGCTGACTGCTGGTGGGGATGACCTCCTTGTTTTCATAGCAGGTACAGGTGATACGCCCTGTATCGTTGCGCCCGATATTGCGCACGATCTCCATTAAGTCCCCGACTACCGCACTGGCAGTCGGCATCTCGCCCGCGCCGCGACCGTAGAACATCAGGTCATCCACGGCATCCCCCCGTATAAAAACGGCATTGTACACCCCGCTGACGGAGGCCAGGGGATGGTTGTGCGGGATGAAGGCCGGATGAACCCGGACCAGTATGCCGTCTTCCTCCTCCTTGGCAATCGCCAGGAGTTTAATGTCATAGCCCAATTCCTGTCCATATTTTATGTCCAGGGGCGTGATCCTGGTTATCCCCTCAACGTATACTTCCTCAAAGGTCACCCGGCTGTTGAAAGCGATTGAAGCCAGAATTGC
>DCTH01000211.1 GCA_002329495.1 Syntrophothermus sp. UBA1445
GAAGCCTGCAAACTGCACGCCGAATATTACTCCAGTTTTGGTCACGGACGACTGGCCTACGTGGAACGCATTCTAGAAGAGTATGCAGAAAGTAGGGTATAAGAGATGTTTGACACCTCTATTCTTTACTTCATCGTTAAGTCCATTAATTCTCGGACACACCGATTTCGGTGACATTGAATTCGCCACTTAGCATTTTTTGAACTTATGGAGTCGATAATAAGAACTGAACAGCGGCAAGGATGTCTGCCATTTCNNCATTTCTTCAGGTGTCACATTGCCTATCTTGCGGATGAATCTTTCCTCGGATATTGACCTGATTTGTAGGCAGTCGGCAGCTGACTCTTTGTCTAATTTGTTAGTTTTGCTTCGTTTGATATGTACGAACCATGGAAACTTACTGTACCGAGTATCCCACTCGGTTATCGGTGCTACAATTCTCAGGAGTAGTATTCGGTATTGATCAGAACTAAGAACCACACAAGGGCGAGTCTTTTTTATTTCATCGCCCTTNNTGTATTGCTCTGCAAGCCATAAGAGATCCGATTCCGCAACAGTGGTCTGGCCCAGATCTCTCTGTGGAATCGCCCCCAGTAATTCTGCTGCCCTAACAGGAGTTATTAATTGTTCTGTAAGGGCCTGGCGAACCAGCATTTCATATCGAGAGGATCTTTCAACCTCTATTCTCGGCCCAGGCTCTTCTTTTCGCCAGCCTTCTTTACTGAAGTGAATAACAAGCTTCTTATAGGTGGCATCAGAGATGATTCTTAAATCCCATGCCCGCCGAATAATAGCCTGCATACTCATTTTGTACTTAGCCTTTAGGATCATTAATTCTCTCAGATCAAGATTTCGCCTTTTCTTCCCTAATTCTTTTTCAACTGTTATGCGGGGAAACAGAAAAGCTCCCGCGAATCGGTGGGCAACGTGTTCTTCGTCCAATTCCCCTTCGATTTTAAGCAGAATATGTCCCAATTCGTGAGCTAGATTAAATCGTTGGCGGTCTCCACTAATGTTAAGTTGAGAAACGACTACCGGATTGGTACTGTTCGCCCAGCATGAATACCCATCAAACCCATGCGGAGCTTCAATTCCCAAAACAAACACACCATTCTCTTCAAGAGCTTCGGTAAGGTTCTTGATGGCATCATAACCAATTTGAAACAAGGATCTGAAATGATCAGCCGCATCTTCTATATCATCCATCGTGCTTACTCTAAAGGGCGTGATCTGAGGGTAGTCATGCCTTTCAAGGAGCATCTCAACCAGCAGGTAATTCTCCAATGCGTCATGTATCTCGGCTTCTATTGCTTCCTGAGCGGCCTTTGTCAATTTTGAACTCTTTCTATATCCAGTTAATACTACGTCTATTTCATCTTCCTGGTAGAAATACCCGAGTGGGGCACCAACTGTTTCTGCAATTTTAAGAAGAATAGATTGCCGTGGAATGTCCTTATTGCTCTCATACTTAGAAATGGCTGTATGAGAAACCCCCACGAGTTTGGCCAATTCTCTTTTGGACTTTTGGGCTTTGACTCGGGATCTTCTAATACGTTCGCCTAAACTCATGCTCTACATCCCTCCTCGGTTTCCATTTTAATATAATCTTAATTATCTGTAAACCGACAGCAAAGTTAACCGGGTTAGGTAACCCGGCAATGTATTCCGCGAATTTTTCTATCCTTTCGCCGGATTTATCAACACACAATAAAACGCCTATATTTCGGGGATTGATGAAGGTAGGTTAAAATTACGACTCAAAAAATCCGCGTATGTACCAGCAGGTCACCAAGGAAATGCAATATGGGCGAATATGCTGCAAAAACAGCGTAGACTACCTGGAGCCTCGTTAACGGATTACCTAAAAGGATGATGATTTGGTATGCACGGGAATGAATGTTGTGGTATAAGTGACACGACTCTTCCTCACCTCACTGACTTTCGAACGATTTTCTCCCCGAGGAAGAATTGAATGAGAAGTGGATGAAGGCTACCGGATGGCCAGTGATGGAATCCTCTTTCGGTCTTGCTGGGAGTAAATTAAACGGAATAAAAGAGCCCCAAGTGCAAGGGGGAAGAATAGGCGGGGTCCTTTATCCTGGTGAACGGGCCAAGATTGGCAGTATTAAAGAGCTTCTTTCCTAGAGAGACTTCAGCAGGTCTATTATATGTCCCAATTGTGTAAGTATAAACGCGATGACAATCACAATTATCAATGCTTTGCCAAGTGAATATGGTTGAGCTTGGTTTCGGGCCTTCTGCTTGGCGGCGTTTTTCTTTTTCGCTCGATATTTGGTTAAGTCAATCGGCTCAAGAACTCGCGTCTTGGCTTGCTTCCGGGAACCATCCAAGGGCATACCGCAGGTTAGACAGCGTTTCGCCATCACATGATTCTCACTCCCGCAGAACCCGCATTTGACTCCTCCATAAACCTCGGACATCATACCACCTCAAAAACTGAAAACAACTTAGATTATCTCTGGTTTCGATAAACCAGTCCCCAAATCCTTTAGGCCTTCCATGCGCTTCTGGAAGGGCCGTCGCTGATGGAGTAGGGTTTTTGGACTCGATAGCTACCGGCCTCTAATGTAAAATGTAAACGGATAAGCGATTAGTTTACGAAGGAATGATCCAACATTTTTGTAATCGATGGTCATGAAAATAAAAAGCCGGTTAAGGTATGGCTCAGTAGCCCGGATGATCTGGATGAAAACTGCCGGCAGCAGGCGCTGAATCTGGCGGAGTTGCCTTTCATTCATAAATGGGTGGCATTGATGCCGGATACGCACATGGGCTATGGTATGCCTATTGGCGGGGTTATTGCAGCCCGGGGAACGATCATACCCAATGCGGTTGGGGTTGATATTGGCTGTGGGATGGTTTTCTTTAAAACCAATATCCCCGTGCGGCTGATCCGGGAGTGCCAAACCGGACAGGGAAAACTGGTGGAATTGATTACGAGAAATATTCTGCGGGATATTCCGGTGGGCTTTTCCCATCACCAGCAAATGCAGAAATCAGAGTACCTATCTGGATTGCTGGCCAGCGGATCGGATTTCACCAGGGAACTAGACGCCCATCCGCAACTGGCTGATCGCTGCTTTCCTTCCGCCTTTAACCAACTGGGGACCCTGGGAGGGGGTAATCACTTCATTGAATTGCAGGAGGATGAGGAAGGCGAGCTGTGCGTTATGCTGCACAGCGGAAGCCGCAATGTGGGCAAGCAGGTTTGCGATTACTTTAATAAACTGGCCGGGATGCTCAACGAACGGTGGCATACCGGGGTTCCATCCTCTTACCAGCTGGCTTTTCTGCCGGTCGATGATGAGGCCGGTCAGTCATACCTGCGCTGGATGGATATGGCCCTGAACTTTGCCCGGGAAAACCGGGATCTCATGAAGGAGCGGGTTAAGGCTATAATTCTTCGACTGGTCACCAAACACACCGGTTTCGGTGACATTGAATTCGGGATGGAGATAAATGCCCATCACAACTATGCGGCCCTGGAAAACCATTATGGAAAGAGTGTCTGGGTTCACCGCAAAGGCGCTATCAGCGTAAAGGAAGGTGAATTGGGAATCATTCCTGGGGCCATGGGAAGAGCCAGTTACATCGTAAGAGGCCTGGGCAATCCAGAATCGTTTTGCTCCTGTTCCCATGGTGCTGGACGGAAGATGGGCAGAAGGAGGGCCCTGGCAACTTACTCGGAAAAGGAAGTGCTTATGGAATTAAAGCAGCAGGCTGTAATCCTGGAAACCCCCAGTACCAAGGGTATTGCCGATGAATCACCTTTTGTCTACAAGGACATTGATGACGTAATGGCCCAGCAGACCGACCTGGCCCTTCCATTATTGAAGCTTCGCACGGTAGCAGTAGTTAAAGGCTAAGAATGGATGGAGAACGAGCCTGGTATACGTTGTGTATATCGTGAATTGCAGACCGGATTATGGAAGGCTATTGTGCCAGATTTGTATCCTGCACCAACATTGCTTTTCTCATTTTGAAGTAGGAATTAACCGCCTCTATCACCACCAGGAGTGACAGGATAATCAGTATCGCCGATACCACAGGTATTGCCGGGTGTCCCTCTCCCAGGATCCACCCTTCGTAAACCGACAGGCCCAGGGCCCAGTTGGAAATTACAAACATAACCACCGCCGGTATAAATGAGACCAGCCATACCTTCGATCCTTTGCGGGTGTTGATCAGCCACACAGTAACACCCAAGAGAGCCAGGCCCCCCAGCAGCTGGTTGGAGGCACCGAAGGTATTCCAGAAGATCCTCCAGGCAGGAACAACATTGCCGGCCGAATCGGTCATCGTCTGGAGGAGGAAATAAATCGGAACCCCTACAGTAAGCAGGGTAGCAATTAGTTTCACCGTCAAGGTCCTTCGTCCCGTCAGTTCCTCAAAAATATATCGCCCTAATCGGGTCATTATGTCAAGGGTGTCATAGACAAAGGTGGTAAACGCCAGCAGCCCGAAACTGATCCCAAAAGCCGCGGGAATCCCGATGAGTTCCATAAAGCTGCCCATCGCGGAAGCGTAAATGAAGTTGGGTGCTTTGGCCGCCATCTCAGAATCCTGGCTCAAGATCATGAGGCAGGCGATTGAAACCACCGCAAACAAGCCTTCGAGCAGCATGACACCATATCCCACGGGTTTCGCATCACTTTCCTTGGCCAGCTGCTTGCTGGTAGTCCCGGAGGCAATAAACGCATGGAAGCCGGAGCACGCTCCGCAGGCCACCGTTATGAACAGAACCGGAAACATGGGAAACCAGAAGTCTGAAGTAATTCCGGAATCCGGCCCCAGATTGACGAAAGCGGGATACTGAATGGAGTAATTGCCGAAAATCAAACCGATGGCGGCAAAGAACAGGGAAGCATACATGAAATAACCCCCCAAAGCGCCCCGGGGCTGTAACAGCAGCCATACCGGAACAATCGAGGCAATCAGGCAGTAGACAATAATTAGAATGCCCCATATCTTCTGCGCCGTATACAGGTCGCTGACCGGCAGGTTGATAGGTATGTACTGCCCCGCCCAGATGGACACACCGACCAGAGGCAGAAAAATCAATACGGCCAGGCCTTCCTTAAGCTTTAAAAACCTCATACAAAGTCCCATAATGATCGGAAGAATCAGATACAGTATGCAGGAGGAGGCGATAGCACCGCCGGCCACCTTTTCCCCCGATTCCAGGGTCACGATGCCGACAAATGAGCTGGCTGTTATATCGGTCAGGGCGATTATTACATAATCCAGAGCCAGCCAGACAAACAGCATGAACAGAATCCAGGCCCGTTTAGAAACATTGATCCTGATTACCTCGGTTATGGACTTGGCCTTGTGGCGAATC
>DCTH01000040.1 GCA_002329495.1 Syntrophothermus sp. UBA1445
TTTAGTATGGTGTCCCCGAAATAGACCTAACGAAAAAGCCGGTTCAGTGGGCGCTGAACCGGCTTTGGTTTATGGCTGCGGGGTGTGTGAGATCTATACCGGGTCGACGTAGGGGCGGCTGGGTTGGGTCTTAGGTGGGGCTGACATCAGGCCCTTCAGGATCCACCGGCGGGTGTCGGCCGGGTCAATTACCGCGTCGATCTCCAGGTAGGACGCCATATTTACGGCTTTTCCTCTTTCGTACAGCTGGTCCAGCAGTTTGTTATAGAGGGCCTCTCTTTTTGCCGGGTCTTCGATGGCATTCAGCTGCTTTTCAAAGCCTTTCTTGACTGCACCTTCCAGGCCCATGGCCCCAAACTAACCGGTCGGCCAGGCGGCGCAGAATACTGATTCATGGAAGCCACCCTTGGCCATGGCCATGGCACCGAGTCCATAACCCCGACGGGTTACCACCGAGAAGTAAGGCACCGTGAGATGAGAGCCGATCACGAACATCCGGCATACGTGGCGCACCTGGGCCCGGGTCTCGATATCAGGACCGACCATGAAGCCGGGGGTGTCGACCAGGGATAGGATCGGAATATTATGTGCATCACATATCTGCATAAGACGGGCAGCATTATCAGCACCTTCGGCCTCAATAGCCCCTGCCTGGTAGCGACAGTTGTTGGCAATGATTCCGAAAGGTTTGCCTTCAATGCGGATAAATCCGGTAATCATTCCCTGACCGTAATCCGGTCGCAGTTCGAGAAAGGAATCAACATCAGCCAGGGTCTTAATCACAATTCGCATGTCATAGACCCGGCGGCGGTTCTCGGGGATAAGCTTGCGGAGCTTCGTCTGGTCCGGGGCCTTCCAATCAGAAATCTCTCCCTGGAAATAAGAGAGATACTTCTTGGCTACCNNCCACATCATCAGCCACAGCGATGTCGACCACCCCGTTCTTAGTCTGGACATCAATCGGTCCAACATCCTCGGGACGAAATAGTCCCAGCCCGCCTCCTTCGATCATAACCGGGCCACCCATGCCGATGTTGGAGTTCCTGGCAGCAATGATTACATCACAACATCCCAGAAGAGCTGCATTGCCTGCGAAACAGGGACCCGATACGATGCCCACCATCGGAGCTTTACCGCTGTAGCCACCGAATTGGGCAAAGGTGGTCAGGTCCAGGCCAGCTATCACTACCCCGTTGGCGTCAACATCACCGGGTCTCCCGCCACCGCCTTCAGCAAATAGGATGAGGGGTATTCCCTGCTGGTGGGCTAACCTGAGCATGCGGTCCATCTTCTTGTGGTTGAAAAAACCCTGGGTACCTGCCAGAACTGTGTAATCATAAGCCATTACCAGGCAGCGGGATTTCTCCTCTCCAAACAGGGAGCCGTTAACCGATCCCAGCCCCGCAATCAGACCATCGCCTGGAGTCCTGGCGATAAGGTCTTCTTCCGACCGTCTTGTGCGCTGGGCAGCAACCGCCAGAGGCCCGTATTCAATAAAACTTCCGGGATCACACAGGTCTTCCACATTGGCGCGAGCGGTGCGCTGGTTCTTCTTCAAACGGCGTTCTACCGCGTCGGGCCGGTTCTCATCCAAACCAAATGAATGGCGCTTGATCATCTCAGCCAGCTCGGGACGAACCTGATCATCGAATTGGTTCTTTGGGGTTGTCATAGATTACACCTTCCTAATAATCATGAAGTATTGTGCTGTGCACTTTTCATAATAATGCCACAAGAATTACAGATTTACTACTTCGTTTTGGCTTCTTCCTCGTCACGCAGAATTCGGCGCAGGAGCTTTACTCCCTGTTTGGGCAGGTCTTCCCGGAATTCCACATAGACGGGCACCTTGTGAGAGGACATGTTCTCCCGGGCCCACTTAATTATTTCCTCAGGAGTAACCTTACCTGCATAATCCGGTTTCAACACGATAAATGTTTTGATTACTTCACCTTTCTTTGCATCTGGAACAGGTATGACTGCGTTCTCCAGGACAGCCGGGTGCTGGTTGATAAAGGTTTCAACCTCTTCCGGGAACACCGAAAAGCCAGATACTTTGATCATTTCCTTCCTTCTGCCCAGCCAGTAGAGATAGCCGTCTTCGTCAAATCTCCCTACATCCCCAGTATGAACAAAACCGTCGATGAGGGTATTGGCGGTTGCCTCTGGCTTATTCCAGTATCCCTTCATACATCCCGGGTTGCGGAGAGCTATCTCCCCCTCCTCACCAATAGGAAGTTCTCTGGTTTTATCATCGAAATCCACGATCTTGAACTCCGCCTCAAAGCCAGGAATCCCCATGCTGCCATACTTGATCCTATGGCGGGGGCAGAAGGTATCGGCTGTATGGGTCTCACTCAACCCGTAAGCACCTTCCAGCAGCTCGCAACCTTTGGTAAACTCCTTCCACTGTTGAGAAATCTGTTCATTCAGAGCTACCACAAATGAGGTACACAGGTTAAGCTCCAGACTGCTGAGGTCGTATTTTGCTGCATCAGGATGGGCCATTACAGCAAGATTCATGGGCACTGCGCTGTACCAGAAGGTAGCCTTGTATTTATGTATGGCCTGAAGGACCGAAAGGGGATCAAACTGGGTAATGATTATGTTGGTCGCGCCTCTCAGGATCGGGGAGATTAAGAACAGCATCCCGGCGATATTGAAATACGGCATTGTGGTCAAGACACGGCTGTTCTCATGAAAACCGCAGATGGTAGCCACTGCCGAGGGCTTAAAAATATGAGAGTAGTGACTCAGCATGGCTCCTTTGGGCAGCCCGGTGGTTCCGCCGGTGTATTCGAACAGTGCGATATCGTTGTCGAGATCGATCTCTACTGACGGGCTGTCAGATCTCCAATTGTTCATGATTTCAACGAAATCCTGAGTTCCGGGGACGGTTTGTTTTGGAATGTTCATATAATCTACCAGAGGAATCGTTGGTTCTGCGGGGAGGTAATCGCGGAAACTAGTAGTGACAACGCTCAAGAGAGATGGGGTATCCGGCAATACATTTTTGACGATCGGCATGTACAGGTCTAAGGTAACCAGGCATTTCATGCCTGAATCGTTGACCTCATACCTGAGTTCCATTTCCTTAAACAGTGGAGAGCAGGGGCAGACGATTCCGCCCATCTTCTGAACCCCGAAGTGTGCTATAGCATACTGCGGGCTGTTTCCCAGGAATAAGCCTACCCGGTCACCCTTAACCAGGCCCAGATCCAGCAGGTAATTGGCAAACCTGTCTGACGATTCATCAAGCTCCCGGTAACTTATTTCTCTCCCGTAGTAAATTATGGCCGGTTTGCCGGGATTACGCCGGGCATGGATCCGCAAGTGTTCGAACGCCGGAATTTTCCCCTCGGTATAAATTACCTCTTTGGGCATGTCGTCGGGCCAGTGTTTCATCCAAATCTTTTCCATTAAACTACACCCCTCTCTTTAGTTTTATATGCGCTTCTTCGGGTTCCTGCCGCTCTCCCCAACAGCAACTATGCCGGGAGACGAGCGCCTGCTAAAATAAGATCACCCCTTTCGATGAATAATTGAGTAC
>DCTH01000026.1:0-229 GCA_002329495.1 Syntrophothermus sp. UBA1445
GGGTTTTTGCAGTGGAATCAATAAACAGAGTCTAGGGATAGCAACTTTGATCCACCTTTATTGTTAAAATTTAGATGATATTCCTGAATATTTATGGTATACTTGAAACCAAATCACCAAATGAGATTATATTGTCTCAGTGCAGGTAGCTTATGGGACCACCAAGAGTCGGGTCAGGCCCTGCAACCGGTGAATTTCCTGAATACGTCACAGCACCTCAGGAAAAAGC
>DCTH01000026.1:235-4123 GCA_002329495.1 Syntrophothermus sp. UBA1445
TCGAAAGACTTCCTGTCCCCTTCACAACAGAAGACCAGTGCAAATAAACGGGCCATTCCCAGCATCAACTTTGATCAGGTTGCGATTGATCCGGAAATATTAAAGCTCTTACCGATTGATAAAGCCAAACAATATAGGGTTTTACCCCTCAGCCGTTCCGGAGAACGGCTGAAATTGGCTATGGTAGACCCCGAAGATCTGGGTATCATTGAAGAAGTGGGATTAATTACCCGCTTAATGGTCGACCCGGTTATGATCGGGGAAACCGAACTGGAAGAGGCCTGGCAACATTACAGTTTGCTGGTCGCTGACACCTGGCTTGAAGATGCCATACATTCTCTGCAGAGAGAAATCAAATTTTCCGAACCGGGCATTGCTCACGATTCTGAAACTCCGGACTTGGCGGGCGACCCGCTGGTAAGACTGGTGGAATCGTTGCTGATTCAGGCAGTCACCACCGGAGCCAGTGATATTCATCTCGAACCTTTGGAGCAGAGACTGCGCGTCAGGATGCGCATTGATGGTGATCTTTCGGAAACCGCCTCTTTACCCCTACAGGCGGCCTCGCCTATCGTATCACGCCTTAAGATACTCGCTGGTCTGGATATTGCTGAAAAACGCTTACCCCAGGACGGGCGGCTGACCACCAGCATAGAGAACCGTCAGGTCAGCTTTCGGGTTGCGACTATACCCTCCATTCTGGGAGAGAAAATGGTTTTACGAGTGCTCGATCAGAGCCGCGGCCTTTTTTCCGTANNTTTTACAACGCCCTCACGGTCTGGTTATCGCCACCGGCCCCACCGGTTCTGGAAAAACCAGTACTCTTTATGCCATGCTCGATCAGCTTAATCGTCCCGAACGGAACATCATGACCCTGGAAGATCCGGTTGAGTACACTCTGCCGGGTATTAACCAGACTCAGATCAATCCCCGAATCGGACTGACTTTTGCTAATGGTCTTCGTTCACTGCTGCGAGGAGATCCGGACATTATAATGGTTGGGGAAATCCGGGATATCGAAACTGCAGACCTGGCCGTGCACGCCGCTCTTACCGGTCACCTGGTATTGACCACCCTTCACACCACCAGTGCGGTTGGGACCGTCACCCGTTTAATGGATATGGGAATTCAACCATTGCTGCTGGCATCGGCTTTGAGTGGTGTGGTGTCGCAGCGCCTGGTCCGCTCTTTATGTCCCCACTGCCGGGAGGCCTATATACTCTCGGGTGCTGCTGCACAAAATCTGGGTCTGGCCGGAGAACCAAGCCACTTCTTTTATCGCCATGCCGGCTGTCATCTGTGCCGGGGAACCGGATACCGGGGACGGCTGGCGATTCAAGAGGTTATGACNNATTGATTGAGCGGGGTGCCGCCGAACTTGAGATGGAATCGGCCGCGAAGGCCGCCGGTATGGTGAACCTGATGGAGGACGGACTGGAAAAGGCCAGAAGAGGGCTAACTTCCATTGAGGAGGTCCTGAAAACTCTTTGTCTGCGGTGTTGATTCAGGTCGCGACCACAGGGGGGTAATCTTTGGACAACTTCAACTATCGCATACGAGATAAGGATGGAGGGTTTCATCGGGGGACATGCCGGGCCGGGAATCAGGAAGAAGCTGTCCGGAGATTAATTGATGAAGGATATTGGGTCCTCGATTTAGCACCTCGCCGGGAATCAATCATAAGGTTTAATCCTGACCCCCGAGTGTGGCGCCGGGTGAGCAGGGAGGAGTTAACCTGGTTTTTCCGTCAATTATCATCATTGATTGAGTCCGGGGTACCACTTATCAGGGCACTGGATACCTTGCAGGACCAGGCAAGCAGTCGGCCTCTGAAGGTGGCGCTCGGTAAAGTGTCCCGAGGTCTCAAGCGCGGGGAGTCGTTGTCAGCGGCTCTTACGGCACAGGATGAAGTGTTCCCTCTAATCGCTACCCGCATGATTGGAAGTGGTGAAGCCGGGGGGGCTCTGGACCTGACCTTGCTTCGTTTGAGCGCTTACCTGGAAAGAGAACAGGAACTGGTCAAACAGATCAAGAGTGCCGCCCTCTATCCGGCCTTATTGGCCGGCTTTGCCTGCGGCGTAGTATTCTTCTTGGTCGGTTATGTGGTGCCGCGCTTGATTCAGGCTTTCCATTACGATACTGCAGCCTTGCCCGGTCTGACCCGAATAATCCTTGGAATGGCCGCCGGAATGAAAGTTTGGCTGTGGCCGATCTTGGTCTTGATTATCGGCCTGGGGCTGTTTCTTAGTCACTGGCGCAAAACACTGACTGGTCGCGAAAAAACGGACCGGCTGTTTCTGGCCTTGCCGGTAGTGGGATCAATTTTACGCAAACTCGGAATAACCAGGTTTGCCTACAATATGGGGATTTTGGTGCAGTCAGGGCTGGGCATTATTGAGGTTCTGGAAACCTGCGAAACCCTGGCGGATAACACGGTTTTGGCGGGAGCGATTCGCAATGCCCGTCAAGAGCTTCACCGTGGGCGGAGCATCGCCGATGCCTTTCGGATGAGCAGGGTATTCGATCCCCTTGTGATTCAGATGGTTGCAGTTGGAGAAGAGACCGGACGGCTGGACGAAAGCCTGCTTAAGGTTGCAGGATATTACGAGGTTGAGACTGAGCATCTCATCAAATCCGGGCTTTCACTGCTGGAACCGGTTTTAATAATCATCATGGCATTGGTGGTGGGGCTAATCGTAAGCGCGACCATTTTGCCTATGCTGGATATGATGTTGGTTTTCTAGTTGTGATGTTGGGCAATCAAATTCACTGGAAGAGGGGGAGTAATGGTGTCGGTTTTTCATCGGGTGATCAGAGGTTGGAGGGAAAAAGGAGGGTTCACAATACTGGAGTTACTCGCGGTCTTTGCTATCCTGGCCGTTATTGCGGCTTTGGTAGCCCCCAGGTACACGGGTGTGGTTGCTGAGAGCAAGGTTAAAGGCTGTGAGAGTAACATCGAGATGCTGACGAAGGCCGCAGAGATGTATTACGAGGTGAATAAGGATACGAAAGAACCGCCGACAGTCGAGTTACTTTTAGATGCCGGATATATTAATGATTATGTCTATTGTCCGGTAGGCGTGAATGATGATAAGGAAGATTATGAATGGAATGATGGTGATAAGAGGTTTATCTGTATAGATCAACAGCATAATTGACAGTCTGCCTATGGGATTACTGTAATCTATACAGGAAATTTGGGATGTAATAAGTTAAGTTGCTCATTTGTAAGTAATAGGGCCAAGAAGAGTTCGACCTACTCTGATTCCATGGAAGATGGTGCATGAACAAATATAATACAAACCTTAGCTCACCTGCTGATATTTTGGGTAAGACCGCACCTGCTTCGGGTAGATTCCTGCAAAGAAGAAAGAACGACATGAAACACAAACCCAACCTCAACCAAAAAGGTCTGGGCTTGCTGGAGGTATTGGCGGCGGTTGCCTTGCTGGCACTAGGTGTTACCTCCATTTTCGGGGTTTTCGGCAACGCTACTGCCTGGAACCAGCAGGCGTCTATGAGTACTCAGGCCATAAATTTTGCCGCCGGGGTCCTGGAAACCTTCCGGTTTCGGCCGGACCAGATTCGGGTGATGCCGGAGACTGCGGTAGAAGAATTGGATCTGGGGGTGGAACCGCCCGCCNNAACTGCCCACCGGCTTTGAGGCCACGGTATCCATAGAGGAACACGACCCGACGCTTGACCTCTACCTGTTGACGGTGAAGGTATGCTGGTCGGCAAAGGGGGAAAGCCAGGGTGAGACACTATACGCTGTCTGGCAAAGATCATGAGAATTGGTGAGATCGGACGGAACCAGGGATACACACTTCTGGAACTACTGGCGACACTGGCAATTACCGGGATGGTAATTGCCGCTATGGGGGGATT
>DCTH01000085.1:0-4603 GCA_002329495.1 Syntrophothermus sp. UBA1445
GGAAGGAAGCAGCACTAAGGGATCAATCTCGTGTGCCGTGGGGCAGCCTGAGCGGAGTTAACTGCTCTGGTAACGCTCGGAAGGTAGTTTCAAAGCCAGGTGCGCGGCATTAAATTTATTTTAATCTATACAGTATATAAACCGGGGTTACCCGGTTTACTCATATTTTGGAGATCTTTAATTACTGACTGACTTCTGACTCCACACGGGTTGAAGAGGAAAATTAGGCTTCACATCGAAGAATGGTGTTAGAAACAACTTCTACTGCAAGGATGGTGAAGGTATGAATTACCTCACCCTTTACCGGCAATGGCGTCCCNNCCCAGACTTTTCAAGAAGTGGTGGGCCAAAAGAATACCGTGACCGGGCTGAAGAATGCAGTGAGGGAAGGCAGGCTGGCTCACGCTTACCTGTTTTTTGGTCCCCGGGGAAGCGGAAAAACCAGTGTGGCCAAAATAATGGCCAAGGCGGTAAACTGCCCGAACAGCAACAATGGCGAGCCGTGCAATACCTGTTCTTCATGCCAGGATATAAACAACGGTTCGTTTATGGATGTGCTGGAGATAGACGCTGCTTCCAACCGGGGGATAGATGAGATCCGGGACCTGCGGGAGAAAGTCAGGGTTTTACCGGCTCAGGGCAAGAAAAAAGTTTACATTATCGATGAAGTGCATATGTTAACCACAGAAGCCTTCAATGCATTACTAAAAACCCTGGAAGAACCACCCGATTCAGTCATCTTTATTCTAGCCACCACTGAGGCCCAAAGAGTTCCGGCCACCGTACTGTCACGCTGCCAGCGGTACGCATTTACCCGCCTGTCAATGACAGAGGTTATCGATAGGCTGAAAGATGTAGCCGGCGAAATGCAGATAAAGGTATCCGATCAGGCCTTTGAAGTGATGGCCCGGAGGTCGGGGGGGAGTCTGAGGGATGCCCTCAGCATAATGGAACAGTGTATTGCGTTTCGTGACAATGATATTGATGTTGCTCAGGTGATGGATGTACTGGGTCTGGTCAGCCATGAGGTGCTGCTGGCCATGTTCAAGGCCATGCTGGAACAAAAGGTGGAAGAGGTCCTCAGCCACCTCAATGCCCTGATCAAAGAGGGCAAGGAACCGATACAGGTAGCCCGGGACGCAGCCTTGTGTGCCCGTGATTTGATGCAATACCGGCTCCTGGATAAACAGGCCGACCTGCTTATAATGCCGGGCGACGATTTGGCAGGTCTTATATCTGCCTATCCAAACCTGTCGGCATTAAGGCTTTCCCAGGCAACCAAACACCTGCTTAAACTGGCAGATGGATTGAGGTTTAATGAAGGACAGCGATTCATTCTGGAGGTGGGCTTTCTGGAGGCGATGTTAGNNATGAAGCCTGACCGGGTCTCCAGCAGCCAAAGCACCAGGCAGCAGGAAAAACCTCGTAAAACCAAGCCTGGGTCATCCAGGAACTGGGATGAGATTTTAGAGAAGGTCAAAACTAATAAGGTAACAACGCATGCATTGTTAGTCCCGGCAGTAGTGCTTGGTTTAACGGATGGGGTATTAACCCTGGGATACCGCCCGGAACTCAAATTCCACCGGGACAAAATGGAGGAGAAGGTCAATCAGGAGGTTCTGCAGTCGGCCCTGGTACAGGTTTTGGGTCACCCGGTGGAAGTGAAGTTTATCACCCTGGAGGAGACTTCCGAGCAGCCTCCGGTGGTGCGCAAAGCAGTCGAGATTTTCGGTAAGGACAAAGTCAAAATAATAGAGTGAGGAGATGTTGGTATGGGCTTTGGAAACATGGGCAAGATGCTGAAGCAGGCGCAAAAAATTCAGCAGGATATGGCCAGACTGCAGGAGGAATTGAAAGAAAAAACGGTTGAAGCCTCAGTCGGAGGCGGCGTAGTTGAAGTAACCGTAAGCGGGAAACAGGAGTTGCTGGCTATCAAAATCAAGCCCGAAGTGGTTGACCCGGATGATATCGAAATGCTACAGGACCTGGTTCTGGCGGCGGTCAATGAGGGTCTGAAGAAGAGTCAGGAAATGGCTGCTGCCGAAATGGCCAAAATAACAGGAGGATTGAACATCCCCGGGCTGTTGTAGGAGGGTTTGAAAATGCGTCTGGCAGCCCCGCTGGAAAAACTGGTTGATGAATTTGCCAAGCTTCCCGGAATCGGACCAAAAACCGCCCAGAGACTAGCCCTACATATAATGAGGGTTTCCCAGCAGGAGGCGGCCGGGCTGGCTAATGCCATAATCCAGGCCAAAAATCAGGTTATGCACTGTGAGACCTGTGGGTATCTGACCGACAAGGATCCCTGTGCCATTTGCAGTGACCCGGAACGGGACGACTCCCTGTTGTGTCTGGTCGAGGAATCCCAGGATGTTATTGCGATCGACCGCACCGGATACCGGGGTAAATACTTCGTCCTGAATAACAACTTCCAGCTGTTGAATGGCCTGGACCTGCGCAAGATAGACTTTCCCAGAATTTTTGACATCCTTGACAAGAGGCAGGTAAAGGAAATCATTATTGCGACCAACCCCACTATCGATGGAGAGGTAGTCGCCCGGTATGTTGCGGAAACCACCAGACCCCGGGGCATTAAGGTTTCCAAGCTGGCCTACGGTTTACCGGTAGGCGGCGACATCGAGTATATCGATGAGATCACTCTCAGGAGGTCCCTCGACGGGCGTAACGAAATCTAAACATTTCGCATAACTCCACTCGCAACCTGTAGTAATCTGCCAGTACTGTTAAGCAAACACCTGGCATATTATGTTCGTTGAGGGGGGGTTATTTTGAGCCATTGGGACAACTTATGCCAGGTTTTAAAAGGTCTGCTGGTGTTTGAGAGTGGTGATAACCTTACCAGGTACTGGCCGGATGAATTGATACTGGAACAGGCCAAAAGGGATTGGATAACGGCGCAGAAAATATTTGAGGAGGCCAGCCATCCGGAATTAATCGATTATGCAATCTACAATCTGAAGGCCGCCGAGAAGAGGTACATGTACCTGTTGAAACAGTTGAGGATCGAGGCCTGTGAACCGGCAGAGTTCGCCCGTGGTCAGGAACCAGGCGAGGTATAAAACCCAGGTTATGAAGGGGTGATCACAATGTCGGAAACGGTAGGGATTGTACTTATTGTCTTGGTGGTATTAACACTGTTGGTCAGTCTGCTGATTAAACCTTTTTTTGTGTTTAAAAAACTGGTGGTTAAGTCCGGGGTTGGCATAGCACTTTTATTCCTGTTTAACTATGTGGGAGGCCTGGTATCCTTTACCCTGCCATTTAACCCAATAACCGTGCTTACCGCAGGATTTCTGGGAATTCCCGGGATTATGCTGCTTACATATCTCCAATACCTGGCGAAGTAGAGGAACTCGGGCTTTGCATTGGTCTACTGGAAGGTTCTAAAATTCAATCTAGTGGATGATTCCACTGCTGAAAGTCATAATACACTGGTATTAATGCATAAATATTCGCCGTTCGTAGTTACAGTAGCTCGTTAGAGTGTTGCACCAACCGGATTCTTTACTTTTATGTATTCAAACAGATTGCATTAGGGTTTCAGCAGTGGGCTCAAGTGGTGCATTACAGAGGGGTGGACAGCCATCCCTCTTTTCATTTTCACCAAAACTTAACCGAATCTTAACCAAATCTTAATTTGAATAGTAGTACGCATATGAAATAATGGCTTATATTATGGTTTTCCAAGGAGTTAATTTGTGCTATATTGAGGAACATTCCTCTTTTTGTGATACAATAATTTTAATTATAGTATCATTATTTATCCCGGCCTTCCTGGTCATCTACCGGTAATGATTGAAAAGCCGGGACCGGTTTCGTAAAATTAACAGTATCTGTCGTCATTTCAGCTTATTTCATCACCGATCATTAATTCCAAATTGGAGGAGAACAGTATGGGGAGAAAGCTTAAGACCATGGATGGGAATACTGCGGCAGCTCATGTGGCCTATGCCTTTACTGAGGTTGCTGCCATCTATCCCATCACACCATCATCGCCCATGGCCGAATTAATTGATGAATGGTCGGCCAATGGGAGAAAAAACATTTTTGGCCAGACGGTCAATGTTGTTGAACTGCAGTCTGAGGCGGGAGCCGCTGGTGCCCTTCACGGTTCACTGGCAGCAGGGGCCTTAACCACTACCTTTACCGCTTCCCAGGGTTTGCTGCTCATGATTCCCAACATGNNAACATGTACAAGATTGCCGGTGAATTACTACCGGGCGTAATGCACGTAACCGCCCGGGCCATCGCTACCCATGCCTTGTCGATATTTGGTGACCAATCCGACGTGATGGCCTGCCGCCAGACCGGTTTTGCATTACTCGCCTCGGGTAGCGTCCAGGAAGTCATGGACCTGGCCGGGGTAGCTCACCTGGCTGCAATAAAAGGCAGGGTGCCGTTTGTACACTTCTTTGATGGGTTCCGAACCTCTCACGAGCTGCAGAAAATTGAAGTAATCGAATATGAAGAACTGGCCAAACTCATCGATTATGAAGCAGTGCGAAACTTCAGAAAGAACGCCTTGAACCCCGAACACCCTGTAACCCGGGGGACTAATCAGAACCCCGACGTATTCTTCCAG
>DCTH01000085.1:4626-4843 GCA_002329495.1 Syntrophothermus sp. UBA1445
TAATTACTACGGTGCTCCGGACGCTGATCGGGTATTAGTCGCCATGGGGTCAGTCTGTGAATGTGCGGAAGAGGTCGTTGATTACCTCAATAACCAGGGAGAAAAAGTTGGGGTGCTTAAAGTCCACCTGTACCGTCCTTTCTCAGTAAAACACTTCCTGGCCGCACTGCCTGCTACCGTAAAGAAGATTGCGGTACTGGACCGGACCAAAGAACCC
>DCTH01000244.1 GCA_002329495.1 Syntrophothermus sp. UBA1445
GGGGGCCCTGGACTTTGCCGGTGGTACTGTGGTTCATATCAGTTCAGGTATTTCTGGTTTAATAGCCTGCATAGTCCTGGGCCGACGGCGTGAGACCGGGGAGGTAATGCGTCCCCACAATCTCCCGATGACCATGCTGGGGGCCGGTCTGCTCTGGTTTGGTTGGTTTGGATTTAATGCCGGAAGTGCTCTGGGAGCGAATGGATTGGCGGGGTCTGCCTTTCTGGTTACCAACACCTGTGCGGCGGCTGGGGCCATCAGTTGGGCCTTGGCAGAATGGCTGCATCATGGTAAACCTACTGCTCTGGGGGTGGCCAGTGGTGTGATTGCCGGTCTGGTAGCAATTACTCCGGCGGCTGGCTTCGTAAGCCCGTTTTACGCAATTGTGATGGGTTTAATTGCTGGACCAATATGTTATTTCGCAGTAAGCAAAATAAAGTCGAAACTCGGTTACGATGATTCTCTGGATGCTTTTGGTATTCACGGTGTTGGAGGTATATTCGGTGCACTGGCCACCGGGGTGTTCTCCTCAACTGCCGTTAATCCCGCCGGGGTTGATGGGTTACTATTTGGTAATCCCCAGCAACTCTTGATTCAAGCTATTGCCGTCGTAGCGACAATTGTTTTCACATCAGTCGTCACCTATGGGATATTGAAAGTCTTGAGTGTGTTCTCACCGCTCAGGGTGACTGATGAGGAAGAGGAAACGGGTCTGGACTTAACTCAACATGGTGAGGCTGCTTACAACTACGGAGAGATGAGCAGTGTTAATGTCTAATCAAGCGGCTCCTGGCATGNNCAGGATACTTAAGTTTTATTATTGAATTTCATCCTTCAAGTTATTATCATTAAAATACACGGTACAACGACGTGCCGCAAGTTATGGGGAATTTAATACTCCTTTGGGCGACGAAGTCCTCAGCACCACTCAGGTGTTGGGGGCTTTTTTTATTTTCCGGTAGAGGGTGTGATGGAAATGCGGAGTTACGGTTTACCCCTAAGACAGGGCCTTTACGATCCAGCGTTGGAGCATGATGCCTGTGGCATGGGGTTTGTTGTTAATATCAAGGGGGAAAAGTCTCACGACATTATCGATGAGTCTTTGACGGTTCTGGAAAACCTGAGTCACCGGGGGGCCAGCGGCGCGGATGAGGATACCGGAGATGGCGCCGGAATCCTGGTCCAGATACCACATGATTTCTTCAAGAGGGAATGTGAGGTGCTGGGGTTTGATCTCCCGGAGAAGGGAGACTATGCTGCGGGTATGCTGTTTGCCCACCGGTATGATGATTTCCGTAGAACTCAGATGGAGACTTTTGAGGAAATCGTCCGGGAGGAAGGACAGAAGATCCTGGGCTGGCGGGAAGTCCCCATCGATAAGACCACTATTGGAGCCAGTGCCAAAGCGGTGATGCCCCGGTTCATTCAGGTCTTTATCGAAAAGAACCCGTCACTGTCAGATCCCATGGATTTTGAGAGAAAGCTCTATGTCATCAGGAAGAGGGCTGAAAGGGTTATTGTTCCGATGTGTGAGGATAAGGGCGGGACTTTCTATATCGCAAGCCTGTCTTCAAAGACCATCGTCTATAAAGGTATGCTTACCGCAGAGCAGTTGAGAAATTTCTATATTGATCTTTCCGACCTTGATTTTACTTCCGCACTGGCCATGGTCCATTCCCGGTTCAGCACCAATACCTTTCCCAGTTGGGAACGAGCCCATCCCAACCGGTATATTGTCCACAATGGTGAAATCAATACCATTCGGGGGAATGTGAACTGGATGAGGGCCCGGCAGAGGTGTATCGATTCACCGCTGTTTGAGGACATCGGCAAAGTCTATCCGGTAGTCGATGACCTGGGCAGTGACTCGGCCATGTTTGATAACTGCCTGGAGTTTTTGCACCTCACTGGCAGGTCGTTACCGCATGCGGTGATGATGATGATCCCTGAACCCTGGGAGAAGAATGACATGATGCCGCAAGAAAGGCGGGACTTCTATGAATTCCACAATTTAATCATGGAGCCCTGGGATGGCCCGGCGGCGATTGGTTTTACCGACGGTATGCTTATCGGCGCGGTATTGGACCGAAATGGGCTGCGTCCGGCCAGATATTATGTAACCTGTGACGACAAGGTTATCATGGCCTCTGAGGTTGGGGTGATGAACATCAAACCTGAGAACGTGAGGTATAAAGGCAGGCTGGAGCCAGGCAAGATGCTGCTCATCGATACCCGGGCCCAAAGGATCATTTCCGATGAGGAAATCAAAAAGAGTATAGCCGGGGAGCATCCATACCGAAGTTGGAATCTGAGAAACATAGTAAAGTTGGAAGATGTGGCAGTAGAACCCGAGCAGATCCAAACGGTAGGGGAAGACCTCATCCAGCGCCAGAAAGCTTTTGGCTACACCTTTGAAGATGTTTACCAAACCATTAGGCCAATGGCAGCTACAGGGGTTGATCCAGTAGGTTCGATGGGTATGGATTCGCCTCTGGCCGTCCTATCAGAGCAGCCGCAAATGCTGTATTTGTACTTCAAACAGCTCTTTGCTCAGGTTACCAATCCTCCCATCGACGGAGAAAGGGAAGAGATCATCACTTCGAGCAGCATGCTGCTGGGAGATACCGGAAGTCTGCTGGAAAAGGACCACACACAGTCGTGTATTATCCTTAAGCACCCCCTGCTGTCAAATGCGGAGCTCAATACTATTAAGAAGTTGAATGATGATCGGTTTAAGGCGGTTACCATCTCCATCCTCTACCAGGTTCAGGACGGGGTTAAGGATATGGAGAGGGCCCTGGATCGGATCTTCCGGGAAGCGGACCGGGCTATCAGTGAAGGTGCCAATATCCTTGTCCTGACCGACCAGGGGGTAGATGCCAGTCTGGCAGGCATTCCCGCACTCCTGGCATCATCCGGAATCCATCATCACCTGATCCGAAAGGGAATCAGGACCAGAGTGGGCATAGTTCTGGAATCCGGGGAACCAAGGGAGGTACATCACTTCTGTGCTCTGATCGGGTATGGAGTTAATGCGATAAATCCGTACCTGGCCTACGAGACCGTCCAGGACCTGGTGGAAAGGGGTTTTCTGGGGGAGCTTATGACCTGCGAGGAAGCTCAAAAGAATTACCTGAAGGCCAGTGTAAAAGGCATCCTCAAAGTCCTGACCAAAATGGGCATATCGACCATGCGTAGCTATCATGGCGCGCAGACGTTTGAAGCCATCGGTCTCAGGAGGGAACTGATCGATAGGTATTTCACCATGACTCCATCCCGGTTGGAAGGGATCGGTCTGGAGGAAATCGCACTTGAAAACCAATTAAGACATCAAAGCGCATACAACGAGAATCCTCTCTACACTGCTACCCTGGAGAGTGGTGGATTCTTTCAGTGCAAGGACGAGGGGGAGATCCATCTCTATAATCCGGAAACGATCTACCTCTTGCAGCGGGCCTGTCGCGAGGGGGACTACAGTCTTTACAAGGAGTACTCCCGCAAGATTAACGAGGAGAAAGTATACACCCTGAGAAATCTGTTGGAGTTTAAATTCAATCCGGGTGACACTATCCCGATTGAAGAGGTGGAACCGGTCACCTCTATCGTCCGCCGCTTCAAAACCGGGGCCATGTCTTACGGTTCGATAAGCAAAGAAGCCCACGAGTGTCTGGCTGTGGCCATGAACCGCCTGGGGGGCAAGAGTAACTGTGGTGAAGGCGGGGAAGACAGCGAAAGGTTTAGGAGCAGAACGGATGGGGTAACAAAAAACAGCGCCATTAAACAGGTGGCATCGGGACGTTTTGGCGTTACCAGCAACTACCTGGTGAATGCGGAAGAGATTCAAATAAAAATGGCTCAGGGTGCAAAACCTGGTGAAGGTGGGCAATTGCCGGGGGTCAAGGTATACCCGGATATTGCCCGGGTAAGGCATTCAACCCCTGGAGTGGGACTGATATCCCCACCGCCGCATCATGACATCTATTCCATAGAAGACCTGGCAGAATTGATCCTGGACCTTAAGAGTGCCAACCGGGACGCCCGGATAAATGTCAAGCTGGTTGCTGAAGTAGGGGTCGGCACCATTGCTGCCGGGGTGGCCAAGGGGAAAGCGGATGTAATCCTTATCAGCGGCTATGAAGGCGGGACCGGCGCCTCTCCCCGGACCAGCATAAGAAATGCCGGAATTCCATGGGAACTGGGGCTTTCCGAAACCCACCAGACTCTGGTACTGAACCGGCTCCGAGATCGGGTGGTGTTGGAAACAGACGGTAAGCTGCTATCGGGGAGGGATGTGGCTATAGCTGCCATGCTGGGAGCCGAGGAGTTCGGATTTGCCACCACCCCACTGATCGCTTTGGGATGTGTCATGATGAGAGTCTGCAACCTCAATACCTGTCCGGTTGGTATTGCTACCCAGGATGAAAACCTGAGAAAGAACTTTACCGGCCGTCCTGAGTATGTAGAGAATTTCATGAGATTTGTGGCCCAGGAGATGCGTGAAATTATGGCTAAACTGGGTTTCAGAACGGTAAACGAAATGGTAGGACGCACCGACCTTCTTAAACCCAGAGACAATGTGAGGCACTGGAAGGCTCACCATCTTGACCTGACGCCGATTCTTTACCAGCCTTATGCCGGTTCTGATGTGGGGCGATATAATATGCGAATGCAGCAGCATAAGCTGGAAGACTCAATGGATATGAAAAAGCTGCTCAGGATGTGTCAGCCGGGCCTGGAATATAAAAAACCGATCAGGGCCAAGTTGAAGATTAAGAATACTGACCGGGTGGTTGGTACCATTGTCGGCAGTGAAATATCAAAAAGGTACGGCGAAGATGGTCTTCCCGATGATACCATAAAACTTACTTTTGTCGGCTCGGCCGGACAGAGTTTTGGCTCTTTTCTACCGAAAGGCATGTCCCTCGAGCTGGAGGGTGATGCCAACGACTACATTGGCAAGGGTTTATCCGGCGGCAAGATTATAGTCTACCCGCCTAAAGCCTCACTCTTTAAACCGGAAGAAAATGTCCTGATAGGAAATGTCGCTTTCTACGGAGCTACTGGCGGGGAGGCCTATATTAATGGTATTGCCGGGGAACGGTTCTGTGTAAGAAACAGCGGGATTACAGCGGTTGTGGAAGGTGTGGGTGACCATGGCTGTGAGTACATGACCGGCGGCAAAGTGGTAATACTGGGCCGGACCGGAAGAAACCTGGCCGCAGGGATGTCGGGCGGCATAGCTTACATCCTCGATTTCAAACCGGAGTTTTGCAACCAGTCGTTGGTGGAACTGGAGGAGATTAGCACTCTGGATGAGATGAATGCGGTCAGGGATTTGATCATAAGGCATGTCAATTATACCGGTAGCCCGCTGGGGCATCGGATCCTTGATGACTGGGACCGGTATTCGCTTAGGTTTACTAAGGTAATACCCAAAGACTATAAGCGCATGGTGGTCAGCATTGAGAGAGCTCACCGGGCCGGCCTGCGAGGAGAAGAGGCGTTGATGGCGGCGTTTGAAGAGAACTATAAGCATACCGGGGAGGTATCTAGGTGAGGATTACGCTGGCGCAAATGAATCCGGTGGTCGGCGACATCGGTGGTAACACCGACAGACTATTGAATGTGATGCGACAGTTCCACCGGCAGGCCGACTTGATCGTGTTTCCAGAACTGTATCTGGTCGGATATCCTCCCCGGGATCTGCTGGAGAAACCGGAGTTCATAAAACGTACTGGTGATGCTCTGGACAAAATCATAATTGCTTCCCGCTCTTATCCGGAAACCGGCATCCTGTTCGGGATGCCCCTGGAATCTGACCGTGGATCAAGCCGGGGTTTGTACAACTCTGCGGTCCTGGTTGGCGATGGTAAGCTGCTGTTTACACAGCACAAATCTTTGCTTCCGTCGTATGATGTATTTAATGAAACCAGGTACTTTGATCCCGCGCCGGGTATTGAACACTTTGTGTTTAAAGGCAATCGCCTGGGGATTACTATCTGCGAGGATGCCTGGAATACGCCGGATCTGTGGCCGCTTCCGGAAAGATACCGTGTTGATCCTCAGGAGATACTGGGGTCTCAGGGGGTAGACCTGTTTATCAACCTATCTGCTTCTCCCTACTACCTGGCGAAAGAGGACCTGCGCCGGAAGGTTCTGGAACATCATGCTCGCAAGCATGGCATTCCTTTTGTCTACGTGAATCAGGTCGGCGCCAATGACGAGTTGATTTTTGACGGCCGCAGCCTGGTGATCAACGGAAATGGTGAGATCCTCACTTGGCTGCCCGCGTTTGAGGAAGCTATCGTGACTGTTGATACCCGGGAAATACCAACGGGGAACATGGTCCCCGGGACGCAGGTGGAATCTCTGTATAAGGCCCTGGTACTGGGTATTCGAGATTATTTCAGGAAAACCGGGTTTCGTCAGGCCATAATCGGACTCTCCGGGGGTATAGATTCCGCCCTGACGGCGGTCCTGGCAGTGGAGGCCCTGGGGAGGGAAAATGTGCTGGGTATTTCGATGCCCTCCCAGTATTCTTCCGCCGGTAGTGTGGATGATGCTCGCGCTCTGGCACGAAACCTGAATATTGAGTTAAAAGTAATTCCGATAAAGCCCGTATTTGAAGCTTATCTTAACACCCTTCAAGATCATCTCACCGGTCCCGAGGATGTAACCGAGGAGAACATTCAGGCTCGAATTCGCGGCAATCTGCTTATGGCATTCTCCAACCGGTTGAGGGCCATGGTACTGTCAACCGGAAACAAGAGCGAGTTGGCGGTGGGTTATTGTACCCTGTATGGTGACATGTGCGGCGGACTAAGTGTTATTTCTGATGTACCCAAGACCATGGTCTATGAACTCTCCCGCTATATAAACCGGGAAACCGAGATTATTCCCGGTGCCATTCTGGAGAAAGAGCCGTCCGCAGAGCTTAGACCGGGCCAGAAGGACCAGGATACACTTCCACCCTATGTGATACTGGACGCCATACTAAACTTTTATATTGAAGAAAACCTGTCAACGGCTGAGATTATTTCTCGGGGTTACGATCCCGACACGGTTGAATGGGTTGTCCAGGCTGTGAACCGTAATGAGTATAAACGAAGACAGGCAGCCCCGGGTTTAAAAGTCAGTTCCAAAGCCTTCGGAATGGGGCGGAGGATGCCGATTGCAGCCAGGTTTGAGGAGTAGCATGCATAGCTTTTTAGGATTCACTGTAATGCTTCAAGTATCCAATTAACATCAACTATTTCAATGCGATCGGGGAAATCAATATTAAAAGCACAAACGGACAAACGGTATTTCTCGTCAATTTCGTATTGACGCAAAAATACCTCGCCTGGCGATTCACTTACTACCGCCTTGCCATCTGGGGTTATATTGATCGTGAATGAATTCAGGTCCTTGGATAAACCGCACCCCAGAGCTTTGATATAGCTTTCTTTCAAGGTCCAGATGTCATAGAATGCGGCGGTTCTCAAACTCTCAGGTTGATTTGAGATATAGGCAAACTCGGCGGCAGAAAAATAATGCCGGGCCACATCCAGTTCGATGGGGACTATCTCTTCTACATCAACTCCCACTGGTCGACGGTCAGCTGCACCGATCACCCACCTGCCGGAGTGAGACAGGTTAAAGCAATAGTCGTCTACTCCTTCAAGATATGGCTTGCCATACCTGCTGATTTGAAACTGAATTTCATCGTTTCTGACCTTAAGGTTTCTGCAGGCTATGCTCCTGATCAGCAGATCACCCAGAAGGATACGCCTGGCTTCCTGACGGTCCTGGAGAGCATTTATTCGTTGTTGCTTACCGGGAGAAATGTACTGTACCAGACGTGGTATGTCGAGACGATCCTGATTCTTTTCAATGTTTAATCCGTAGATTCCGAACATAAATATCACTCTTCAAACCTCTAGATAATTCATGATAGGCTTGTTGACTCTGATTAGTCCAGTGATTTACCGTTCGACATCCCAATGCAAACCTCAGATTGACAGATGTCGCCCGGACTTAAATCGCATTATACTGTGCACGTTTTTAAACCCGGGCGCATATATTAAAACTGATTTTGAGCAACGGCGTTCAGAATCGGAGTTTAAAGACTCTGATTCAGGACGCCTTTTTTTATGGAAGGTGGATGCTTATGTGCGGAATCGTAGGATGGCTGAGCTTCACGGAAACATTGACCAACGAAACGGAAGTAATTAAAGAAATGGCCAATCAGCTTATTCATCGCGGTCCCGATGACTTTGGATTCTGGTTAAGTGAGCATATGGCTTTGGGCCATCGTCGCCTGGTGGTCGTTGACCCTGAAGGTGGCCGGCAGCCAATGATCGGGAGTAGGGGCAGCCAGAGTTTTGTCCTGGTTTATAACGGGGAGCTATATAACACGGAAGATATAAGACAGGTACTAACTGCCAAAGGTTATTCTTTCGAGGGCTGGTCGGATACCGAGGTTCTCCTGAAAGCTTACATGGAGTGGGGCGAAGAGTGCCTTCCCCAACTGAATGGCATTTTCGCCTTTGCGGTCTGGGACAACGAACGGGAGACACTATTCATGGCCAGAGACCGTTTGGGGGTTAAGCCATTATTCTACTGTCATCGGGGCAGATCGTTGCTGTTTGCCTCGGAAATCAAAGCCATCCTGGCGCACCCCGCGGTACCGGCGAGGGTTACTCGGGGAGGTCTGGCGGAGGTTTTGGCCCTGGGACCTGCCCGGACTCCCGGGCATGGTATTTTTAAAGGGATCTGTGAATTAAAACCGGGTTATTGTATGCATGTTGACCGGAATGGAACGCGGATAAAGCAGTACTGGTCCTTGAACAGCCATCCTCATGAAGATGGTTTTGAACGGACTGTGGAAACCGTGCGGGAACTGGTTTATGATGCGGTCAAACGTCAATTGGTATCCGACGTGCCGTTGTGCACCCTGTTGTCGGGGGGATTGGATTCGAGCGTCATCACCGCCATCGCCTCGGGGGTTTACAGGAACCGGAACCAGGATCCTATTAAGACCTTTTCCATAGATTACGTGGGCAATGACCGGCATTTTCGGGCGAGTGAGTTTCAGCCCCATGCTGATGCTCCCTGGATAACCCAGGTTTCTGAATACCTGGGTACCAGGCATGCTTCCCATCTAATTGATACGCCGGAATTGGTGGAGAACCTGTTTTCCGCGGTGGTCGCGAGGGATCTGCCGGGTATGACAGATGTCGATTCCTCTTTATGGCTTTTCAGCCACTGGATCAAACAACATGCAACAGTGGGGATTTCAGGCGAGTGCGCGGATGAGGTTTTCGGCGGGTATCCCTGGTTTTACCGGAGAGCCGGGTCAGAGGATACCTTCCCCTGGTCATTGAACCTTGATATACGTACCAGACTTTATTCAGCAGAGCTGCTCAATCTCATCAGACCTGAGGAGTATATGGCCGGGCGGTATCGGGAGGCACTGGATGAGGTACCCCGCCTGCCGGGAGATTCGCCGGTTGATACTCGAATGCGGGAGCTGTTTTATCTGAACCTGACCCGGTGGATGCCAACTTTGCTCGACCGGAAAGATCGAATGAGTATGGCGGCCGGTCTGGAGATCCGGGTACCTTTTTGTGATCACCGGTTGGTGGAATACGTATGGAATGTACCCTGGGAAATGAAGAATTACCAGGGGAGGGAAAAGGGCCTGTTGAGGCAGGCGATGACCGGGTTGCTGCCCCGTGATGTCCTGTGGAGGAAAAAGAGCCCGTACCCAAAGACCCATAATCCTTCCTTTGTTGAGGAGGTCCGAAGATTAACCTTGTCGATTCTCGATGATCCCTTATCCCCCTTGCTGCCTCTGATCAATCCGAAAACTGTCAGGGATTTGGCCTGGTCGATAAATCGTGATACCAACATACCCTGGTTTGGACAGCTAATGAATGCCGCTCAACTGCTGGCCTATTTGGTGCAGATAGATTTTTGGCTGCAAAAGTACCGCATTACTTTGGAGTAGGTCGATTGATGTATACAATATTTTTTCGCTCAGGGTCTTGTATTTCATATTTCAGGACTCTAAAATTACCTTAACAGGATGCAACGGCGCATCGGTTGGGCGTATCACTTGCAAGATTTTGGGATAACGGAGTCCTCAGTACACGTTACGTGTATTGAGGATTTTTTTTTGCCCGGAGACAAGGGTTGGTTGGACTTTACAATCGGAGGTTGATGGGTATGGGAAAAGCAACTGCGTTTTTGGAGTATCCGCGCGTAAACCCGGTTAAGCGGGCTCCGGGAGAGAGAATCAGAGATTGGAATGAAATAAGGCAGGGACAGGGAGCTCGGATTTCAGCCAAACAGGCCGCACGTTGCATGAACTGTGGTGTTCCCTTCTGCCATGGAGGCGTGCTTCTGAACGGTATGGTTTCCGGGTGTCCTGCCCACAACCTTATACCGGAATGGAATGAACTCGTCTTTCAGGGACAGTGGAAAGAAGCTTATCAACGGCTGATCAGGACTAATCCTTTTCCCGAGTTTACAGGGAGAGTATGCCCGGCACCGTGTGAAGGCGCCTGTACTGCAGGCCATATTATGGAGCCGGTGACCATAAACAGTCTGGAATACGAGATTATTGAGAGAGCTTTTGCTGAAGGCTGGGTGAAGACCTCCAGCGTATCCCCGACCGGTAAGCGAGTTGCCGTGGTAGGTTCAGGTCCCGCCGGACTGTCTGCTGCTTATTACCTGAATACCGTTGGACATGAGGTGACGGTATACGAAAGGAGTGACCGGGCCGGGGGTCTTTTGATGTATGGGATACCTTCCATGAAACTGGATAAAGGAGTCGTGCAGAGACGGATTAATCTTATGGCAGCATCGGGAATCAGGTTTGTACTGAATACCGAAATCGGCTCGGATATTATGGCCCAGGAGTTGGTCGATCACTATGATGCGGTGGTGCTGTGTGGTGGGGCTACCCGTCCCCGGAGACTTGAGGTGGAAGGAAACCGCCTGAAAGGGGTTCATTATGCCGTGGACTTCCTGGCGGCCACCACCAGAAGCCTGCTTGATTCAAACCTTGAGGACGGCAACTACATAAATGCCCGGGGTAAAAACGTGCTGGTGATCGGTGGCGGCGACACCGGGACTGACTGCGTGGCAGTTTCGATACGGCATGGCTGCAAGAGTGTCAGTCAACTGGAAATAATGCCGCCCCCACCACCTCAAAGGGATATCAGGGCCAATCCCTGGCCCGAATGGCCGCACCGGCTCAGAATCGATTATGGCCAGGAAGAGGCCATATGCCTGTACGGCCAGGACCCCCGCAATTACCTGGTTTCAGCCACCCGGCTGGAAGGCAATGAGAGTGACGAGGTCCAGGCAGTCCATACCGTCGAAGTCACCTGGGTTGAAGATGAGCAGAAACGGTTGGTGCCCAGAGAGGTTTCCGGCAGTGAAAAGATCTGGCCGGCTGATTTGGTGATCCTGGCCATGGGCTTCGTCGGACCTGAGGATGTGATTCCTGATGAGCTTGGGCTTCAGCGGGATCACCGGGGCAATGTGAAGGCAAGATACGGCGTTTTTGCCACCAACGTGGAGAAGGTCTTTGCGGCCGGGGATATGAGAAGGGGGCCCAGCCTGGTAATCTGGGCGATTCAGGAGGGAAAGCTGGCTGCCAGGGAGGTTGATAAATACCTCAGAGGTCAGAGCCTTATTAAATAATCGGTTCTAGCACAGCGGCATGGGCCGACGGCGCGAGTATAAAGAGGGAGATATGAGTATGGCAAAGGGATATCTGGTTTTGGAGAATGGAATGGTTTTTACCGGTGAGCTGCTGGGCGGTCCGGTAAATGTGGACGGTGAAGCGGTTTTTAATACCAGCATGAACGGCTACCAGGAGATTATAACCGATCCTTCCTACGCCGGACAGATACTGGTCTTCACCTACCCCAGCATTGGTAATTACGGTTGTGGCGACTATGGGTTTGAATCAGACCGGCCCGCACTCCGCGGTCTGGTTATCAAAGAGATTGCCGGGCGGCCCGATCACTTTGAAAACCGGTGGAACCTGTTGGAATTCCTGGAGCAGTACCAGGTCCCCTGTCTGGTTGGAGTTGACACCCGGGCCCTCACCAGGGTGCTGCGCATGTACGGTACGATGGGCGTGGTCCTGACCTCCAGCCTGGACGACCGGGAGAAGCTGGTTCTGAAAGCCGGTCATGGCCAGAGCTGGCTCAATACCGGACTGGTGTCATCAGTAACCTGTCAGAAAACCACGGTCTACGGGGATGGACCGGTCAGAATCGTGCTCTTGGACTTTGGCTGCAAGCGCAACATCATAAATACCCTGGTTGCCCGGGGCTGTCAGGTGGTGGTCATGCCTGCCAGTGCCACAGCGGCCGAAGTTTTGGCCTGGCATCCCCAGGGGTTGGTCCTCTCCAATGGGCCGGGTAATCCTGAGGCATGTTTTGAAGCGGTACAGGAAATCAAGGAACTGCTGAAGGTACTTCCCGCTCTGGGTATTTGTCTGGGCCATCAGCTGATTGCGCTGGCACTGGGTGCCCGTACCTATAAACTCAAGTTCGGACACCGTNNAAACCATACGGTCAAGGACCTGCGTACCGGAAAGTGCCGGATAACTTCACAGAACCACGGGTACGCGGTGGACCCGGTATCAATTCAAGACAGTGAAATGGAGGTCAGCTTTATCAATTTGAATGATGACACGGTGGAAGGTTTGATTCATAAAAAACTGCCGATCATATCGGTTCAGTTTCACCCGGAGGCAGCCCCTGGTCCTCATGACTCGGACTATGTGTTTGATGAATTTCTGCGCTTGGTAACAGGCCAACAGGTTGCTTAGAACAACCGCCGGGGGACAGTGTATTTGAGGAGAGAGATCACATGCCAATAAATCAAGGAATCAAGAAAGTCCTGGTCATCGGTTCCGGCCCCATTATCATCGGGCAGGCGGCCGAATTTGACTATGCAGGAACCC
>DCTH01000169.1 GCA_002329495.1 Syntrophothermus sp. UBA1445
GGCACAGTTGTCAACATACATGTGGCTCAGTTTAACATCCGGGTATTCTGCGGCCAGTTTGCTGACCACATCGCGCCACAGCCGCGAGGTCTCAATAACATTGGCCTTGTCGACCGATGTCAGGTGTTTTCTCCGTTTACGGGCTATTTCAAAAGCCAGACGGCAGATTCTTTCTATCTCCATAGTGGAATAGGCGCAGAGATCGGTGGCGATCTCACCCTCCTTGGTCTGCTGGCGGGTCTTCTCTCCAAAATAGAGGCCTCCAGTCAGTTCGCGGACCACCAGGAGGTCCACATCACGAATGACCTCGGCTTTGAGGGTCGAGGCATCGAGCAGATCCGGGAAGAGATAAGCCGGGCGCAGGTTGGCGTAAAGCCCCAGGTTCTTGCGCAGGGGCAGCAAGGCCCCCACCTCCGGGCGCAGCTCTACCGGTATGTTTTCCCATTTGGGTCCCCCGATGGCCCCCAGCAGAATGGCCTGGCTCTCCTGACAGAGTTTCAGGGTTTCTTCAGGCAGGGGCCTGCCAACGGCATCTATCGCGGCTCCTCCCACCAGGGCTTCCTGAAAATCAAATTGGTGACCATATTTCTCACCTATGGCCCGCAGTACCTTGACGGCCTCGGGTACGATCTCCACTCCGATTCCGTCTCCGGGCAGTACGGCTATCTTATACAAACTACCTCACCTTCTCCCTGACATAGTTTATTAGTCCGCCTTTGTCGATTATGTCCTGCATAAAACCAGGAAAAGGCTCGGCCAGATATGTCTTCCCCCGGGAAAGATTCTTGATCTCTCCCCTGACCAGATCCACTTCCAGCTTATCTCCGGCCTCAACCTCATCTATAAACTGGGGACATTCCAGGATGGGCAGCCCGATGTTGATGGAGTTGCGATAAAAAATCCGGGCAAACGACCGGGCGATAACACAGGAGACCCCCGCTGCCTTGATGGCTATCGGGGCATGCTCCCGGGAGCTGCCGCAGCCGAAGTTCTTGTCCGCCACGATGATATCGCCCTGCTTTACCTGGGAGGGAAAGGCGGGATCAGCATCCTCCATACAGTGCCGGGCCAATTCTGCCGGGTCCGAGGTATTGAGGTAGCGAGCCGGGATGATGGCATCAGTATCTACATCGGATCCAAACTTGTGCACCTTACCGGTTAATTTCATTATTTCACCTCCCAGGGGGGAGTGATGGCTCCCTTGATGGCGGAAGCTGCAGCAACCACCGGTGAAGAGAGGTAGACCTCACTCTGGGGGTCACCCATGCGGCCCACGAAATTACGGTTGGTGGTGGCCAGGGCCCTCTCGCCCCGGGCCAGGATTCCCATATGCCCACCCAGGCAGGGCCCACAGGTGGGGGTGCTAACCGCCGCTCCGGCTTCAATAAAGATCTCGATAAATCCCTTCCGTAGAGCTTCCAGGTAGATCTCCTGCGTTCCCGGGAGGATTATCAGCCGTACCTCGGGGTGAATCCTCCGGCCCCGCAGGATCCCGGCCGCCATCTCCAGATCCTCTATCCGGCCATTGGTACAACTGCCGATCACCACCTGGTCAATGCTGGTCCCCGCCACTTCACTGACGTTTCTCACATTCTCCGGCAGATGCGGCACCGCCACGACCGGCTCCATATTGGTCACATCATATTCGCGAATCTCTGCATACTGGGCATCAGCATCACTGTAATAGAGGGTGTACTCCCGTTTATTCCGCCCTCTGACATAATCAAGCGTAATCTCATCGGGGGCAAAAATCCCGTTCTTGCCACCGGCTTCAATCGCCATGTTGGCCATGGTAAAGCGGTTGTCCATGGAGAGGGAGCTTATAACCGGGCCGGTAAACTCCATGGCCATGTAACGCGCCCCATCCACACCGATGTCACCAATAACCCGGAGGATCAGGTCTTTACCCCCGACATAAGGCGGGAGTTCCCCCCGGAATACAAACTTGATCGTTTCCGGCACCTTAAACCAGGCCTCCCCGGTAGCCATGGCCGCCGCCATATCCGTCGACCCGACCCCGGTGGAAAAAGCCCCCAAGGCTCCGTAGGTGCAGGTATGGCTGTCAGCGCCGATAATCAGATCCCCGGGGAGGACCAGCCCCTCCTGGGGAAGCAGGCAGTGTTCAATGCCCATGCGTCCAATCTCAAAGTAGTTGACAATACCGTGTTTCCGGGCAAAATCACGGACGCCCTTCGCCTGTTCGGCGGATTTTATATCTTTATTGGGGGTAAAATGGTCCGGCACGATTACCACCCGGGTACGGTCAAACACCCGGTCAGCCTGGAGTTTCTCAAACTCCTCGATAGCCACCGGAGTGGTAACATCGTTTCCCAGGACCACATCCACCCGGCAGTTCAAGAGTTCTCCGGGATGAACTTCATCCCGCCCGGCGTGTTTAGCCAGGATTTTTTCCGTTATCGTCATTCCCATTAGCTTCAACAACTCCTCCCACCTGATCCGGGTCAGGTTTAGTTATCTCGTAGGCTGCTTTGTTTATGGCATTGACATAGGCCTTGACACTGGCCTCAATGATGTCGGTGGACAATCCGCGGCCCAGAACTGTGAGATTCCCTACCGCTACTTTAAGCACGACCTCACCCTGAGCATCCTTGCCGCCGGTAACCGCGTTCAGCTTATAGTCCACCAGGGTCCCCGGGAGTCCGGTTATGCGGTCAATGGCGTTACAAGCCGCTTCCACCGGTCCGTCCCCGCAAGCGGCTTCTTCCACCAGACCCTTACCTCCCATGAGTCCGACGGTAGCGGTCGGCACTACCGTACTGCCCCCGGTAAAATGCAGGTACTGCAGTTTGAAGCGCTCCGGAATCACCCAGATCTCGTCCTTGACCAGGGCCTCGATATCATGGTCAGTTACTTCTTTCTTCTTGTCAGCCAGATCCTTGAAGCGGGTAAAAGCACGGTTGAGTTCCTCATCATTCAGGTTAAAGCCCAGCTCTTTGAGCCGCTCATTGAAGGCATGACGTCCGGAGTGCTTGCCCAGGACCAGATTGGTCTTGGGGAGGCCTACCAGTTCAGGACTCATGATCTCGTAAGTGGTCCTTTCCTTCAAAACCCCATCCTGGTGGATACCTGATTCGTGGGCGAAGGCGTTTTTGCCGACAATGGCCTTATTGGGCTGGATGGCCATGCCGGTGACGGAACTGACCAACCGCGAGGTGCGGTAGATCTCCTTGTACTCAATACCCAGATCCTTCTCATACATGGACCGGCGTGTGTACAGGGCCATGATCAGCTCCTCCAGACTGGCATTGCCAGCCCGCTCGCCAATCCCGTTGATGGTGCCTTCCACCTGCCGGGCGCCATTCTTTATGGCAGCCAGGGAATTGGCCACCGCCAAACCCAGGTCATTGTGGCAGTGTACGCTCAGGATGGCTTTATGCATGTTCGGGACCCGTTCCATGATGCGGCGGATGAAGTCCCCATATTCTTCGGGCAGGGCATACCCGACGGTATCCGGCAGGTTAACCACCGTAGCCCCGGCATCTATGACCCGCTCGACCACCTGGCAAAGGTAATCAAAATCCGTGCGTGAAGCATCCTCAGCGGAAAACTCCACATCACTGACAAACTGTTTGGCATAGCGCACGGCGTCTTCAGCCTGCTGCAATACCTGCTCCCGGCTCTTCTGCAGCTTATATTTGAGATGAATATCGGAAGTAGCCAGGAATGTATGAATCCGTGGATTTTCGGCGACCTTTATCGCCCCCCAGGCCGCATCAATATCTCCCCGGGTGGCCCGGGCCAAACCGGCAATAATCGGTCCCTTGACCTTCTCGGCGATCATCTTGACCCCTTCGAAATCGCCCCGGGAAACGATCGGGAAACCGGCTTCAATGACATCTACCCCCAGGCGGGCCAGTTGAAGGCCAATCTCCAGTTTCTCATGAAAGTTTAAGCTTACCCCCGGGCTCTGTTCACCATCACGCAGGGTGGTATCAAAGATATACACCCGATCCGACATATGTTTCACCCTCTCATCCCTCAATTGTTTCTATAGGTTCTATGTTGCTGGCCCTGGATTATGTATCCTGCCCCCAAAACTGTAGGATAAGACAAGAGCGGGGATTGTTCTAGAACTTTCCCCGCTTCAACTTCATTTTGATTTTGTCTACTCGGTAACAAAGTTGCCGGGTCCTACTTTATCTCCTTTAACCAGGGCATCATGCTTCTAAGCTTTTTGCCCACCACCTCAATAAGGTGCTCTTCTCCCCGCTTCTTAAGAGCATGGTAGACGGGTTTCCCCACCTGGTTTTCAAGAATCCACTCCCGGGCAAAAGAGCCGTTCTGGATCTCTTCCAGGACCTGTTGCATCTCCAGTCGGGTCTCTTCGTTGATAATTCGGGGACCGGTGACCAGGTCACCGTACTCAGCGGTGTCGCTGATGGAGTACCTCATGTTGGATATGCCACCTTCATAAATAAGGTCGACAATCAGTTTCATCTCATGGAGACACTCAAAATAGGCAATCTCCGGTTGATAACCGGCTTCTACCAGGGTATCAAACCCGGCCCTGATAAGCTCGGTAACCCCGCCACAGAGGACTGCCTGCTCACCGAACAGATCGGTTTCGGTTTCCTCGCGGAANNCTCCGGCCCGGGTTGCACCGATGGCCTTGGCGAAAGCCAGGGCTAAATCGCGGGCCTGCCCGGTGAAATCGTTTTCCACTGCAATCAGGGAAGGCACCCCAACGCCCTTCTCATACATGCGGCGTACCAGGTGACCAGGTCCTTTGGGAGCCACCATGAACACATCGATATTGGCCGGAGGTTTGATCTGTCCGAAATGGATATTGAACCCGTGGGAGAACCCCAGGGCATTACCCGGTTTTAAGTAAGGGGCTATCTGTTCCCGATAAATAAAAGGCTGAACGGTATCGGGCGCAAGGATATGAATTATGTCCGCGATCTTAGCGGCCTCATCCACGGTCATGGGGGTTAACCCGTCCGCCAGAACCTGGTTCCATTCGGCCTCGGTCTCCTCATCAACCGGCTTCCTGATCCCTATTACCACCTTGACTCCGCTCTCATGAGCATTCCGTGCCTGGGCATGGCCCTGACTGCCGTAGCCAATAATGGCCACCGTCTTATCCTTCAGAATATCCAGGTTCGCATCGGCATCGTAATACATTCTTGCCATTTGTTAATTATCCCCCTTAGTTTAATTCAGTGGTTTTACTTGAATAACCAGCAACGGGTTTATCCCTTGGGACCTCTCACCATGGCCACCTTACCGGTTCGAACCATCTCCATAATCCCAAAGGCCCGTAAAGAATCCTCAATGGCGTTAATTTTGCCCTCATCACCGGTAGCTTCAATAATAAGGCTCCGGCGCCCGATATCCACAATGTGCGCCCGGAAGATGTCAACTATCTGCATGATCTCGGCGCGCACCTGAGGATCCGCTTTTACCTTGAACAGGGCCAGTTCACGATCCACGGACTCTTCCGAGGTTATGTCCATGATCTTACATACCTCAACCAGTTTGTGCAGCTGTTTGGTAACCTGCTCCAGGATGTTTTCATCACCATCAACCACGATGGTCATCCGGGATATGCTGGGTTCCTCGGTCCTGCCCACACTAAGGCTTTCAATGTTATAGCCCCGTCGCCGGAACAGGGTAGCCACCCTGGCCAAAACTCCCGGATGGTTGTCAACAGTAACTGAGAGCGTATGCTTCATGTTACTTGTCACCCCCCAACATGTTTTGCAGGCTTTCTCCTGGAGGAACCATAGGAAAGACGTTAGCTTCACGGGCCACCCGAAAGTCGATCATGACCGGGCGCTCAGTCTCCTGAAGAGCTGTGCGCAGAGCCGGTTCAACCTCTGACGGCTTGGTAACCCGCAGCCCTACTGCACCATAAGCCTCCGCCAGGCGGACGAAGTCCGGCTGGATCGCAATATCGGTATAGGAGTAGCGTCCCTCAAAGAACAACTGCTGCCACTGACGCACCATGCCAAGGTACTGGTTGTTCAGGATACAGATGATGATGGGCAGTTTCTGCTCTACCGCGGTACACATCTCCTGGATATTCATCTGGATACTGCCGTCACCGGCAATGTTGAACACTTTGCGCTCGGGACAGCCTATCTGAGCACCAACTGCGGCCGGTAGACCAAACCCCATGGTTCCCAATCCCCCGGAGGTAATGAAAGTCCGGGGCTGTATGAATCTGTAATACTGGGCGGTCCACATCTGGTGCTGTCCTACTTCCGTGGTGATTATAGCTTTCCCCTCAGATACATCGTATATTTTTTCAATCACAAACTGAGGCATAATTACATCGTCATCGAACGGTTCATAAGATAACGGGAAATCATCCTTCCACCGGTCAATCAGCTCATGCCACTCGGTACGCTCTGGCCGGGCCTTGACCCGGTGAACAATCTCACTCAATACCTGCTTAACATCCCCTACTATCGGGATGTGCGCGCCTACGTTCTTTCCTATCTCGGCGGCGTCAACATCTATATGGACCACCTGGGCATCGGGAGCGAAGCTGGCCAGATTCCCAGTTACCCGGTCATCAAACCTGGCGCCGATGGCAATCAGCAGATCACATTCACTGACAGCGTAATTGGCATATCTGGTACCGTGCATTCCCAGCATCCCCAGGCTCAGATGGCTGGTAGCCGGAAAACATCCCATGGCCATAAGAGTTGTGGTTACCGGAATCTGCATTTTTTCTGCCAGTTCCCTCAGCTCGGCGGAGGCATCGGAACTGATCACCCCGCCACCGGCATAGATCAGGGGACGTTTGGCATCTTCGATTGCTTTGGCGGCCAAAACCACCTGCCCGGCATTGGGGCTTTTCAAAACCCGGTAACCCCGCAGGGACATCTCCACCCCGTCTTCGGAGTATTCGGCCTCGCCAGTCATCACATCCTTGGGCAGGTCGACCACCACTGGTCCCGGACGGTTGGTCCGGGCAATGAAGAAGGCTTCTTTTATGACCCGGGCCAGCTCCTGGGTGTCCTTTACCAGGTAATTGTGCTTGGTAATGGGAAGGGTGATTCCAGTGATATCAACCTCCTGGAATGCGTCCTTTCCGATCATCGGGACCGGAACCTGCCCGGTAAACGCTACCATGGGTATTGAATCCATGTAGGCATTGGCAATACCGGTCACCAGGTTGGTGGCTCCTGGTCCTGAGGTTGCCAGGCAGACTCCCACCTTGCCCGTTACCCGTGCGTATGCATCAGCGGCGTGGGCCGCCCCCTGTTCGTGCCGGACCAGAACGTGTCGTATATCGGATAGGTAGAGAGCATCATAGATGGGGAGCGCCTGTCCTCCCGGGTATCCAAAAATGACATCCACGCCCTCTTCCTTAAGACATCTTATAAAAATATCGGTCCCTTTAAGCTTCACTGCTTCACCTCCTATACTAAGGTCGGGGGAAAACTGCACCTGTGCTGGCGGACTGCACCTGATCCGCATAGCGGCGCATATACCCCTTCTTTATTTTCGGTTCTGGTGCTTTCCAGGCTGCTCTCCTGGCCTCCAGGACTTCGGGATCAACCAGGAGGTCAAGTTTCCGGCCCGGTATATCTATGCTGATCATATCTCCCTCGTTTACCAGGGCAATAGGTCCACCCACCGCAGCTTCGGGGGAGACATGCCCGATAGAGGCACCTTTGGTCGCTCCGGAAAAACGTCCGTCGGTAATCAGGGCCACCTCACGGTCCAGACCCATACCGGCAATAGATGAGGTGGGAGTCAGCATCTCCCGCATCCCCGGGCCCCCCCGCGGCCCTTCATACCTGATCACTATTACATCACCGGAATTGATCTTACCGCCCAGGATAGCCTCAACGGCCTCTTCTTCCGATTCAAACACCCGGGCTGGACCCTTATGAACAAGCATTTCCTTCTCCACCGCACCTTGCTTGACAACTGCCCCATCGGGAGCCAGGTTGCCGAAGAGAACTGCCAGTCCCCCGGTTGGGCTGTAGGGATTGTCAAGCGGCCTGATGATATCATCACGGAAAGCCCGTGCCTGGGCAATGTTATCACGCACCTTGAGGCCAGTTACAGTTACAACATCCTCATTAATCAGACCCTTTTCCGCCAGGCGTTTCATCAACATCTGAATCCCCCCGGCTTCCTGCAGGTCTTCGATAAAATCGGTCCCGGCCGGGTCCAGTTTACAGAGATGGGGAGTCCGGCCGCTTATCTCATTGACCATCTCCAGATCCAGATTAATTCCGGCCTCGTGGGCAATGGCAAAGAGATGCAGGACGGTATTGGAGGAACACCCAATAGCCATATCCAGGGTCAGGGCATTCTCGAAGGCCTCGCGGGTCATAATATCCAGGGGTTTAATATCCTTTTCCAGAAGCTCCATGATCTTCATGCCGGCTTGTTTGGCCAGCCTGATACGGGCGGCATGTACCGCCGGAATGGTGCCGTTACCAGGAAGACCCATCCCCAGGGCTTCGGTCAGGCAGTTCATGCTATTGGCGGTGAACATCCCGGAGCAAGAGCCGCATCCAGGACAGGCCACCTCTTCCAGCAGGCTCAACTCCTCGGGAGTCATTTTGCCGGCTGTTACCGCTCCCGGCCCCATAAAAACATTGTTGACACTAACTCTTTGGCCTTTAAAGCGTCCGGCCAGCATCGGCCCGCCACTGACAAAGATGCTGGGAATGTTCAGCCGGGCTGCGGCCATCAACATCCCCGGTACGATCTTGTCGCAGTTGGGGATCNNATCTCAACCGAATCAGCAATCAGCTCCCGGCTGCCCAGGCTGTATTTCATACCGATATGATTCATGGCAATGCCATCACAGACTCCGATGGTGGAAAACTCGATCGGAGTTCCGCCGTTCATGCGCACACCGGCCTTAACCGCCTCTGCAATCTTATCCAGATTGATGTGTCCGGGTACTATCTCATTGTAGGAATTAACTNNCTGGGTCCAACCCAGTGCATTCATCAAGGACCGGTGAGGGGCTTTTTCCAAACCAATCTTGACTGAGTCACTCTTCATACGTAACCCTCCTAAGTTGGGCTAGATCTCAGTACCATCATGCTGTACCAATTTACGGAAGTCTTCGAGCAAGGTGGCGAAGACGGGACCTGGTTTGCCATCACCAATTACCCGGTTATCAATCTTGACCACCGGAATCAGCTCAGCAGCAGTGCCGGTTAACCAGCACTCATCGGCAGTGAAGAAATCGTAACGGGTCAGGACTGTTTCCTGAACCTCTATCCCTCTCGCCCGCGCCAGTTCAATAACTGCATTCCGGGTAACCNNACCCCTTCCAGCATTCCCAGATGGGTCGACGGGGTCTTGACCACTCCATCCCGGACCATAAAGATGTTGTCACCGGTACACTCAGCAACATAACCCTCCTGGGTCAGAAGAATTGCCTCCTGAACCCCGGCGATGGCGGCTTCGATCTTGGCCATGATGTTGTTC
>DCTH01000115.1:0-6050 GCA_002329495.1 Syntrophothermus sp. UBA1445
GAGCGCAAGATCCGCATGAAATCCATGCGCAAGGTCTCCAAGCTGGAAAAGATTTTCTTCCCGATTATCACTACTATCATAATAATCCTGGTGGTTCCCGATGCGGCGGCCCTGATGGGGATGTTTTGTTTCGGTAACCTGATGCGGGAATCCGGCGTGGTGGAGCGGTTGAGCAATGCCGCCCAGAATGAGCTGATGAACATTATCACCATCTTCCTGGGGATATCGGTCGGAGCTACCATGCCGGCTGAGGTTTTTCTGAGTCCCAAGGTCTTATACATCTTTGCTCTAGGTTGTGTGGCTTTTGCTACTGCCACTGCCTGTGGGGTACTGCTGGCCAAATTCATGAACCTCTTCCTGAAAGAAGGGGAAAAGATCAACCCATTGATTGGTGCCGCCGGGGTATCAGCGGTACCTATGGCGGCCCGGGTAGCTCACAAGGTTGGATCGGAAGCCGACCGGAAGAACTACCTCTTAATGCATGCCATGGGTCCTAACGTGGCCGGAGTTATCGGAACCGCGGTGGCGGCCGGGATGTTCCTGAGTGTCTTGAAGTAAACACTCTTTTCGCGGGGAATTAGTACATGTTTGAGCGGCAAAACTAGACGGGTAGGGGGAATTTTCCTCTGACTCTAGTATAATTATCTACGAAAACAGTTTTTAAGGAGGAATCGAAAACATGGCAGTGATTGAGAGCCCGATGGCCGGCAAGGTTGTGGAGATCCTGGTCGAGGTAGGACAGAGCGTGGCTGAGGATGATGAGGNNAACCCGGTCTATGCCCCCGAGAGCGGTGTGGTAAAAGAGATCAAGGTTGAAGTGGGCAAGAAAGTTGCCGAGGGCGAAGTATTGTTGGAACTGGAATAGGACGCACGTAAAAAGATCTTCTGAAGTTGTTAAGCGCTTGGAAGTTGATTATAGATTAACGACAAGCGCTTAACGCTTGATACCGGTAATGATAGGATTCCTCAACTGTTTTCACTGGGGATTTGTTCTGGAAGGTGCTAAATAATGCCAGGTATGTATCAGGTTCAGAAAATAGAGGTAAGCTGCCGGTCCTGCGGAAAAACCGTACTGGAGACTGATCATCACTGTTCACACTGCGGGGTGGGTGCTCCTGGCATACACAGCCGGTGTCCCAACTGTAAATCAACCAACTATGTGTATCATAAATATGGTTACGCCCTGATTCGAGGTCTGCTGGCGATCTGTATCGTCGGCCCACTAGGTCCGGTCTTCGGTTTTATTGGCTACAACCGGACCGAGTGTATCTGCTTGCAGTGTCATCAGGGGTGGTTTCCGTTTATGCCGGAAGAGCAGGTTTCGCGACTCAATACCATGGTGGGTGAAGAGGGACGGATGAGCAGGAAATTCAAGAAGATTCCATCCAACTGTTATGACCATTCATAGATTTCATTTTTCAATAGTCACGTTGTAGGAGGTAGTAGGACAAATGGAATGGCAGATCTGGTTTGCAGGAATTCTGTTTCTCATTGTTTATGCATTTATAATATCGGAAAAAATTCATCGTACCATACTGGCCTTATCCGGCGCGGCCTTGCTGATACTGGTAGGGGTTCTCAACCAGCATGAGGCAGTCAGCTACATCGATTTCAATACCATTGGATTGCTCTTCGGCATGATGGTGATTGTGGGCATCACCCGCAAAAGCGGGGTCTTTGAGTATGTGGCCATCAGGGCAGCCCATTCCACCGGCGGCGACCCGGTGAAGACCATGATTGCCCTCTCCATTGTTACGGCGGTGGCATCCGCTTTCCTGGACAATGTAACTACGGTTTTGCTGGTGGTTCCGGTTACCATTTCGATCTGTAAGGCCCTGGAGGTCAATCCCGTGCCAATGTTCGTAGCCGAGATCCTGTCTTCCAATATAGGAGGAACTGCCACCCTTATTGGCGACCCGCCCAATATCATGATCGGCAGTGCCACCGGCCTGGGATTCATGGATTTTGTCATTAACCTTGCACCGGTAATAATTGTAATATACATCGTAACCGTGTTCCTGCTAAAACTTATATATAAGAAGAGACTGCAGACAACCGAAGAAAACAAGGCCAGGTTGATGGCGATGGATGCGGGCAGTGCGATTAAGGACCGGACCCTGCTGAAAAAGTCACTTGCGGTTATTGGGATAGTCATCTTAGGTTTCGTCAGTCACCAGTACCTGCACCTGGAGTCGGCCACCATAGCCATCGCCGGGGCGGCCTTGCTGATGCTGATTACCCGGGAGGACCCGGAGGAGGCATTGCACGCTGTTGAATGGGCGACTCTTTTCTTCTTCGTTGGGCTGTTTATTCTGGTAGGCGGACTGGAGAAGGTAGGAATAATCGAGGGTATGGCCCGAGAAGCCGTTAAAATCACCCAGGGGAACGTAACCCTGACCGCGATGCTCATCCTCTGGTTTTCGGCTATTGCCTCGGCCTTTATTGACAATATACCGTTTGTGGCGACCTTTATACCCCTGATTCAGGAGATGGGGCAGATTGGTCATATGAACATTGCTCCCCTGTGGTGGGCCTTGTCCCTGGGAGCCTGCCTCGGCGGTAATGGTACCATCATCGGGGCCTCGGCCAACGTCATTGTGTCCGGCATCGCGGCCCGGGAAGGCCATCCGATGCCGTTTATCAAATACATGAAGATCGCATTTCCCTTAATGCTGGTTTCCATAGTGATCTCAATGGTCTACCTGCTCCTCTTCTTTGTGTAGGTTACCTTGAGATACTATAATAAGTAAGATTGATACCGCAAGGAGGTGAGCTGGTGAGTCTGCCAAAACAGTTGTTGCGGGTACTGTACGATAACCAGGGCCAGTGGCTGACGGAGGCATCGCTCTCTCGAATCCTCCAGGTGCCGGCAGCGATAATCGGCGGCCTGATTAAGAGCTTGTGTGCTGACGGTTATCAGGTGGAGAAGTCCCGTGATAAGGGATACCGGCTTATTAACCAGGATTCCCTGCTGCCGGATGAGGTTAGGCGTGGCTTGAGGACCGATGTTTTCGGTCAAAAGGGTTACTTTTATTTCCGGGAGATTGATTCCACCAACAATCGGGCCCTGGAACTGGCGGCCCAGGGATATCCGGAAGGGACGGTGGTGGTGGCGGAGACCCAGACCGCTGGGCGGGGACGCCGTGGCCGCACCTGGCATTCACCAGCCCGGCACGGTATCTACGTGTCGGTGATCCTTCGGCCCCCGCTGCCGGTACGGGATGTGCCGCGGGTGTCTTTGCTGTTGGGAGTGGCGGTGGCCGAGACCCTGGAAGCAGAGTATGATTTGCCGGCCCGTATCAAGTGGCCGAACGACATTCTGATCAACCATCGGAAGATCGCCGGCATACTCTCTGAGGTGGTCACCAGCCCGCAACACGAAGTTGACTATATCGTAACCGGCATTGGACTTAATATAAACAACCCGCTGGAGGAGTTTCCTCCCGATTTGCGTACTGACCCGACGTCAGTTATGGCTGAAAGAGACACTCCGGTTTCCCGGGTACGAATCCTGCAGGGCCTCCTGATGCGGCTGGAGAGCCGGTACTACCAGTTGCTGGAGGGGGACTGGGGTGGTATCCTGAATAAAGGCAAGGAACTGTCTATGGTATTGGGACAGGAAGTAAAGTTTGATACACCCGGCGGCCTGGCCGCAGGCAAGGCAGTGGATATTGATAATAACGGGTTTTTGCTGGTGCAGGACGAACACGGAAAAATTCATACCGTAATATCGGGGGAGGTATATATTTCTCCAGCTGAACACGATTAAAAGGCCATGCTTAATCGGCTTGCCCCGGTCAGATGGAAGCAGGGAAGTCAAGCCTGTTAGATATCTTACGTAACCCTCTGAGATAGCCTGATTAAGGGTGAGAAAGGGGAGCTTAACCATAGCTATTGATAGAAGGACAGAAATTCTGGCCGTAGCAGCCAGGCTTTTTCGAGAAAAAGGTTATCCCTATACCAGTCTGGATGATATAACCAGGGAGATTGGCGTGACCAAACCTGCGATTTACTATTACTTTAAGGCCAAGGAAGATATACTTTACGAGATTTGCGTCACCCAGATCAAAAGACTTATGAATCAGGCTCATGCTATTGCGGCTACCGATCTTGATATCGCCGAAAAGATCCGGAAAATTTTTGCGGGTCACATTATGGAGTTTCATATCAACCGTGATGTGGCTGAATCATATTGGCGAGAGGCCGCCCATTTGTCCCTGGAAAGGCGCAAAGAGGTCAGCAACATGCTGAAACAATACGAATACTTCATCAGGGATCATGTGGACCAGGGGATAGCTGAGGGCGTGTTTAGGCCCATCAACACCCGGCAGGTGGTACGCGGTATCGGCGGTATGGTCTTTACCATCGGCAACTGGTATCGTCCTGAGGGCCCGGATGATATAAATACTATCATTGACGCCTATGTTGATTTCATCATGAACGGACTGATGAAAAAGTAAGAATACAGAATCAACAAAGAATGACAATGCCAACCGCCTCCGGGTGGTTGGCATTATTTCCTTCTTGGGCCAATTTGCGTCCTGGCCAGGCCGTGAAGTCTTCCGTTTCACCATCCGCTGGTTGTTAGTCGCCGGCTCCTCCGGNNCCCGCAGTTGGAGACGGATTGCAGGAAGGGGATCTATTTTCGTAATCCTCGTGCATAGCAGGAATTATCAATAATTGCTAGAAATACCAATCAATAATAATTATAACCAACCCAGAGACAACCTGATCTTTCGGTTGTTCAAAGGGAATGGGTAATGGCAAGAAGCGAAGAAAGGGTGGGGAATAATGGGCCAATTTGATAACCTGGCGCCGGGTTGTTTGGATGGGGTGACAATTCTTGATTTTACCTGGGTTCTGGCGGGACCACATGCCACCAAAATGCTGGCCGATATGGGAGCAACGGTGATCAAGGTAGAACCATATGCCATAGGAGCGAACGAAAGGCATATGCTCCTTATTAAGACGGTTAATGGTGTTCAGCAGAGTTCCTACTCCATCAATGTCAACCGAGGCAAAAAGAGCATCTCTCTCAACCTGACCAAACCCGAGGCCAGGGAGATTGTGGCCGGATTAATCAAGCAGGCCGATGTGTTGATCGAAAATTTTACCCCTGGTGTTATGGAGCGTCTCGGGCTTGGTTACGAGGCTGTCAAAACGCTCAAGGAAGATATCATCTACTGCTCACTTTCCTGTTATGGGCATTGGGGGCCATACAGTAACCGGCCCGGGTACGATATAATCGCGCAGGGGGCGGCCGGGGTCAGCTCCATGTATGAAACCCCTCAGGGTTCACCGGTCACCGTCGGGGATATTATAGCCGGTCTCAATGCTGCCATAGGTATTCTGGGTGCGCTTTATGCTAAAAGGCTTACCGGCTGTGGGCAGAATATTGACATTTCCATGATGGATTCTCTGCTGTCGGTTAATGAAAATTTCCTCCCGTGGTACGCAATGTCGCAAACAGTCGGGGATGAACTTGAGGCTGCTCCTTTGGGGCGTTACTACGACGATTATGCTCCCTACGGCATATTCCAGGGCCGGGATGGAAGGGTAAACATCGCCAGTTTGGATGAAAAACGGTGGCCGGCCTTGGTGGCAGCCATGGGAGAGGAATATGCCTGGCTTATGGATGATCCCCGGACGGTGGATGTCAGTACCCGGTGCCGGAATGGCATATGGCTTAATAAGACTATTGATGAGTGGGTAATGTCCATGGACTCGGTAGAGGAAGTGGAAAGACGGCTGATGGAGGCAGGAGTGGCTTGTCAGCGGGTGCTGTCGATCCCCGAATTGGTTGATTCTGATCCTCACGTTAAAGCCCGGGAGATGATAGTTGAATTAGAACAGCCTTTTCTGGGTTCGATCAAGCTTTGCAACAGCCCGATTAAGATGTCGAAAACACCGTCCTGTATGCGGGGGCATGGACCGCTGCTGGGTGAACATACCGATGAGATACTGGCAGATGTATTAGGTTACAACGAAGAACAGATTAAAGGACTCTATGCCAAAGGAGTGGTTTATCGGGAACCGGCGGTAGACCGTGT
>DCTH01000115.1:6133-11845 GCA_002329495.1 Syntrophothermus sp. UBA1445
GGGTCCAGGTAATACCACCTTCTACGCTACCGTGCGGTATCCCGTCACGGGTCAAGAGGATGGCAGGACCCCTTTTGGCTTCTTTCCATCTCATCTAATGACCAGGATAACCTTGATATCAGGCAACTCTGAATAACAGATGCCTGGTAGCTATAAAATCAGTATTATTGAATGAGATGAGGGAAACATCTTGGGATGGGTGGAAAACGGGGATGTTGTTCCCATCCCCGNNGCAAGGTGGGGACGGTTCTTTACTTGCGCGAAAGCGCGCAAGTAAAGAACCGTCCCCACCTTGCGTCCGCTTTATTCAGTCCGTTATGAAGGGACTATAACCATTCTTGGAGAGGTACTTACCGATAACCATCCGCTGGACCTCGGCGGTTCCCTCGAAGATCTGCATTATCTTGGCATCGCGCAGGTATTTTTCAACCGGGTATTCTTTGGTATAGCCGTAACCGCCAAAGATCTGTACGGCCTCAATGGCATTGGTCATGGCAGAGTCTCCGGCGTAGAGTTTAGCCATGGAGGATATGGTCTTGAACGGACCTCCGATATCCTGCAGGTAGGCCGCTTTGAGATAAAGGAGCCGGGAGGCTTCCGCCCTTACCGCCATATCTGCCATCTTGAACTGTATGGCCTGGAAGGTTGCGATTGGTTGGCCAAACTGATGTCTCTCATTGGCATAATTCAGTGCTGCTTCCACACAACCGGTGGCAATACCGGTAGCCAGTGCGGCGATGGCAGTACGGGACAGGTCCAGGGTTTCCATTAGTATTGGGAGGCCCTTACCTTCAGCACCGATCATCATGGATGAAGGAACCCTGGCATCCTCAAATATGATCTGGGTGGTGCTGGAGCTTCTGATTCCCAGCTTGTCTTCCTTTTTTCCAATGATAACCCCGGGGGTGTCCCGGTCAACCATAAAGCAGCATATACCCTGGTGGCCGAGCTTCTTGTCCAGGGTAGCAAAGACCGTGAATTGCCGGGCGATGCCGCCATTGGTGATAAACTGCTTGGTGCCGTTCAGGATGTAATCATTTCCATCCTTAACACACCTGGTGGCCAATCCCAGGGCGTCGGAACCTGCACCCGGCTCGGTCAGACAGAATGCGCAGACAGCGCCCTCCAGCTGACGACCGTACCACCACTTTTTCTGCTCGTCATTAGCCCCGACAATAACCGGGTCTGATGCCAGCAGAGTGGATGCGGCGATCGTGGTTCCCAGACCGGCGTCACCCTTGGAGATTTCCTCGCAGACCAGGCATTTGGACACGTTGTCCAGGCCGTCCCCGCCGTATTCCAGGGGAACCCCAATGGTCATAAGGCCAAGTTCCTGCATTCTGGCGATGGTTCCCATCGGGACCTCATCCGCTTTGTCCCATTCCATACAGAAGGGGATAATCTCATTGGCTGCAAAATCTGCCGCCATCTGCTGGATCATTTCCTGTTCTTCGGTAAGACGAAAATCCATAGATAACACCCTCCCAATTACGACACGATTCTTCCCGGCCTATTTATACAAACGCGGTGGCAATTGCGACCAGGGTGACTAAACGGCTAGGCTATTTTATTGGTTCTTAACCAGATCTTCAGTCGATCGGCTTCCTTGATCAATTCGTCACGGAAGTCAGGGTGCGCGATACTGATCAGTCCCTCGGCCCGCTCCCAGGTGGTCTTACCCTTCAGATTGAATGAGCCGTATTCGGTGATGATATAGGCGGCAATTGATCGAGGAACGGTGACTATGGTTCCCGGGCTTAAGGTTGGGGTAATTCTTGACACCATGGTGCCATCGGGCCGGGTAACGGTTGAGCTTAAAGCTATTATGGGTTTCCCGCCCTTGGAGCGGAAGGCGCCGATAATGTAATCCAGCTGTCCGCCAGTCCCGGAAATCTGACGACCGGCCGAGGCTTCCGAAGCCACTTGACCGTATAGATCGACCTCCAGCGCGTTGTTGATCGCCACGAAATTATCGTTTTGACCGATGATGTAGGGGTCGTTGCAATAGTCAACCGGATAGCTGGCACAGGCCGGATTATGGTCCAGGAAACTGTACAGTTTGTCCGTCCCCATGGCGAAGGTGTAAACCATTTTCCCGACATCAATGTTTTTCCTGCGGCCCGTGATTTTGCCGGCTTCGTACATATCAACAAAAGAGTCGACCAGCATCTCGGTATGGACTCCCAGGTCCTTCAGGTCCGAGTCCACAATCAATGAACCGACGGTGTTGGGCATGGCTCCGATGCCCAACTGGATGCAGGCCCCGTCGACCATTTCTTTCATCACATATCCGGCGATCTTTTTATCAACCTCAGTCGGGGGTTGGGAAGGCAGGTTGATAAGCTTGGGATTGGTCGAACTCTCAACTATATAGTCCACGTTCGATATGTGAATCGATTCACCGCTTCCACCCAGACAAACCGGTACTGATTGGTTAACCTCCACCACCAGTATTTTGGTTTTTTTGGTTGAATATGATGCCATGGAATTGGAGGTGCTGAAGTTGAAGTAACCGTTCTTATCCATGGGGGCCACAGGCTGGAAACTGACATCAATGTCCACGTATTGTTCATATAAAATGCGAGCCTCATGATAGGTAAACGGAATGTAACTGCACAGGTTATTGTCCATCAGCTTCCGTGACACCCCCGAGAAGTGCCAGTCGTTTACAATAAAGTGCTTCCTCTCCGGGTCAACCTTACATATCTCGGGAACTGTCGGCAGGGTTGTCAGCCGGATTTTTACATCAGTCAGCTCGTCTTTGCGCCTCGCCAGAGCTGCGTCACAATCCCNNTATTCTTCGATGTAATTCATACTGAATAATCACTTCCTTTCACCAATAGATCAATAGATAGTGCGAAAAGGCTCTGATGCTTAAAAGAGTTGTTGTATCATCGAGATTAGTATGAAAAAACTCGATTGAACTGTATCTAATGAAAAAGCGGGGGAACGGAGCTTTGCTCCGCTCCCTTTGTTCGGAGTTGCAGCGGATGTCCTATGTGAGCAAGAGATTGGATATAACCACCCGCTGGATCTCGTTGGTGCCCTCATAGATCTGAGTTATCTTGGCATCCCGCATCATCCGCTCCACCGGGTACTCACGGCAGTAGCCGTAGCCGCCCAGGATCTGCACGGCTTCAGTGGTTACATACATGGCGGCATCGCCGGCAAAGGCCTTGGCCATGGCGCTGGCCAAACCGTAGGGCTCTTTAACCGACTCCAGGAAGGCTGCTTTGTAAGTCAGAAGACGGGCGGCTTCGGTCTTCATAGCCATGTCGGCCAGTTTGAAACGGATGGCCTGTAGATCAGAAATGGGGTTACCGAATTGAACTCTCTCCTTAGCATAATTTAGAGCGACATCAAGGGCTCCCTGGGCGATCCCCAAAGCCTGGGCAGCAATCCCGTTGCGGCCTCCATCCAGGATCTGCATCCCGATCTTAAAGCCCTCTCCTTCCTTACCCAGCAGGTTCTCTTTAGGGACCCGGCAGTTTTCAAATATAAGCTCATAGGTGGCGGAAGAGCGGATCCCCATCTTCTTTTCTTTCTTGCCGAAAGAGAAACCGGGGGTTCCTTTCTCCACGATAAAGGCGCTGATGCTCTTGTGCTTCAGCTCTTTAGGACCCGTACGGGCAATAATAATGTAGGTGTCGGCGTAATAACCGTTGGTAATAAAGATCTTGCTGCCATTGAGGACATAATGATCGCCGTCCAGAACCGCAGTCGTCTTGGTGGCGCCGGAATCACTGCCGGCTGAAGTCTCGGTTATCCCGAATGCACCCAGCTTGGTACCCTCGGCCAGGGGGACCAGATATTTCTGCTTCTGCTCTTCGGTGCCGAACTTCCAGATCGGCCAGGAACAGAGGGAGATGTGGGCTGACAGGGTAACCCCGGTGGAGGCGCAGACCCGTGACAGTTCCTCGACGGCGATAACATAGCTGACGAAGTCTGATCCGGCACCGCCATATTCCTCTTCCCAGGGAATTCCGGTCAGGCCCAGCTCGGCCATCTTGTGAAACAGCTCCATGTCGAATCTCTCTTCCTCGTCACGTTCGGCGGCGCTGGGTTCGATCTCGTTAACAGCGAAATCGCGAACTACTTTGCGAAACATTTCCTGTTCTTCATTTAATCTGAAATCCATTGAATTACCTCCTCATATTGGTGTGATTTAGTTCGGCGATAATCGTGAACAACCGAATGCCTATAATCGGACGTTTTTGCAATTTTAATGCCAACAAGAAAAAAGTCGATCAGAGTACCGAGTATATCGACATTTGGCATTAATAACCGACTCGAATCGTCATAGTGCAGATTCATCCTATTTTAGGAGGCTTCTCGGTAACCATGATGGTTGTTTGTAAATGAGGGAGAATAAGCCCAATTTAATCGGGGTTTTACCGGCCGAGCCAAAATAGGAGATACCTTACCAAAATAGAAGAAATGTCATTATTGAAAAGAGGTAACAGCAGGGGATAAGTCGAAAAATGTTGATATGAAATAAAACGATCTACTCCTGAGCAAGTTCACTGCGAGCCACTGATCAGAGTGATTAGTCATTGAATTTTAGCAAACAACATGCCAGGTGAGAGGTGATTTAATGCTGAGCCATAAGTCCTTAAACCCCCAACAGATGCTGGACCTGCTGCTGGAAAACCCGTATATGTTTTTTGTTGGTGTTGATAAGAAGGGCTTAATTACACTGGTTAGCCGTACCCTGCTAAAGCTATTGGACCGGACCGAAGATGAGGTGCTGGGTCACTACGTGGGGGATACCATTCCGGAATTGAAGCTCACAGAGATTCTGGAAACCGGGCGGATCGATGAAGCGGACGTCTGTGTCATTGATGGAAATGAGATGATAGTTACCCGGGTTCCTATTTTGAGAGAGGACAGAATCATCGGTGCCGTTGCCTGCAGCGTGTTCCTGGACTCCTCCCGCATCAAAGCCGTACTGGAAAAGCTCAATGAGAAATTCGACACCATGATAAGCCAGATCATAGAGAGCCCGACTATGGGTTATGTGGTCATTAACCAGGATACCGAGGTGACCTATGTAAACCAAACCTACCTGGATATTGTGGGGGTGAAGGCCGAAGACCTGATCGGTAAAAAGATCCTGGATGTGGTCCCCCAGTCCAAGATGCCGCGGGTATTGGAAACGGGCAGGATTGAGGAGATTGACCTGTGGTCGGTTAATGGTCACAACATGTTTGTCAGCCGTTTACCGATAATGAGGAATGGCCAGGTGATTGGCGCCATTGGGCACACCCTGACCCTGGAGCTATCGGTCCCCAAATTCCTGGTCAGCAAACTGCAGGAGACGGACAGCCAGTTTAATGCCATTTTTGAGGGCCTAATCGAAAACCCGAATACCGCTTATATTATTGTCGATAAAGACGGCTATATTACGGTAATGAACAAGACCTTCCTGGATCTGATCGGAAAGAGGAGGGTAGACGTGATCGGTAAACACGTCCTGGAAGTCCTCCCCCATTCGAAGCTCCCGGAGACCCTGAGTACGGGTCGCATGGACAGTGCTGATATCTGGCCGATTGTAGAAGGACGGGACATACTGATCAACCGCATCCCCATCTGGCAGAACGGGGAGATTATCGGTGCCATTGGCCACAGCATGGTCCTGGATATGTCAGGGGCGAAGATTCTGATGAAGCGACTGCAGGAAACCCAGAAGGAGTTAAGTGTATACAAGGATGA
>DCTH01000221.1 GCA_002329495.1 Syntrophothermus sp. UBA1445
GGATGCTCCGCGAAATGGGGGTAAGCCTGAAACTGAACGAAGGAGAGATCCGGCTTCAGGGCCCCAGTGAACTGCACCCTATAGAGTGGACTATTCCCGGGGACATCTCCTCAGCTGCCTTTTGGCTGGTGGCCGCCACTATTGTGCCTGGTTCGGAGATAGTGGTGCGTGATGTAGGNNAGGAGTCAACCCGACCCGTATCGGGATATTACCGGTACTGCAGAAAATGGGAGCCGATATCCATTTGCGGAACCAGCGGACAGTCGGCGGTGAACCGGTTGCTGATCTCCTGGTGAAACACTCGGGGCTGAAACCGGTTGAAATCGGTGGAAGCATAATCCCGACACTTATCGATGAGATCCCGATCCTGGCCGTGGCCATGGCCCTGGCTGAAGGTGTTTCAGTGGTCAGGGATGCCGCCGAACTACGGGCCAAAGAGTCAGACCGCATTGCCATGATCACCTCCTTCCTGAACCGGATGGGAGTGCAGACGGAAGAGAACCCTGATGGTTTTGTGGTATACGGAGGAGAAAGTATCCCTGGTGACGCTCGGGTTTCCTCGGGAGGAGACCACCGTATCGCCATGGCCTCAGCAGTTGCCGGACTGGCATCAAACCAACCGGTTACGGTAGAAGAATTTGACTGCGTGAGCATATCATATCCTGCCTTTCTCACGGACCTCCGTCATCTCACGGAGTGAGAACCGCCTTCCCGGTATGGTGTTGTTAAATTGTAGGAATGTGCTAAAATGATTGAGAACATTTAAGCAAACGGGGTTTAATACCTTGAAGATTGCCATTGACGGCCCGGCCGGGGCGGGCAAGAGTACCGTTGCCCGGCGTATTGCCGAGGAACTAGGCATTCTTTACATCGATACCGGAGCCATGTACCGGGCCTTGACATGGAAAGCACTGCAATCAAAGATCAATCTATCTGCCCCCGGGGAACTGCACCAGCTGGCCCGGGCGACCGTCATTGATCTGCAGGACAATGGCCATGGTATGCGCGTTTACTGTGACGGCCAGGATGTTACCACCCAGATACGGAGCCCCGAGGTATCCCGTATGGTTTCAGTGGTGGCGGCTGATGATAATGTCAGACAGGTCATGGTCGATAAGCAGCGGGCTATTGCCCTACGCAGTGATGTGGTAATGGACGGGCGCGATATTACCCATTGTGTACTGCCGGACGCGGAATACAAGTTCTTTCTCACCGCATCTTTGGATGTTCGCACCATGAGACGTGGACAGGAATTACAGAGTCAGGGATATGAAGTTGACCTAGCCCGTCTAAAGCAAGAAATATCTGAGAGGGACCAGCGCGACATGAACCGCAAAGTGGGTCCTTTGATGATTACCCCCGACGCTGTGGTTATCGATACCAGTGACATAGATTGCGAAGGCGCTGTCCGGAAGGTTTTAGGTATCGTTAGGGAGGGGTAATTTTGCTTTATTCTTTTCTGAAAAGAGTTGTCGCGGTCCTTTTCTGGTTGGGGCGGGTCAAAGTGGAAGGAAAAGAGAACTTTCCCTCCGATGGAGCAGTAATTCTGGCCGGCAATCACGTTGGTTTCTGGGACCCGATAGTGGTAGCAGCTTTCGTAGAACGTCAGATCCATTACATGGCCAAAGAGGAACTGTTCGAGCACATTCTGCTTGCCAAGTTATTATACAAACTCAATGCATTTCCAGTAAAAAGGGGCAGCGCGGACCGGAAGGCCATGAAAACCGCATTGAAAATCCTGGAAGAGGAAAAGGTTCTGGGGATATTCCCCGAAGGCACCCGCAGCAAGACTGGTGAACTATCCAAACCGCAGCATGGTATCGCCATGTTGGTCCTGAAGGGTAAGGCCCCCGTAGTGCCTGTCGCCTTCATCGGTACCAACAAGATCTTTCCCTGGTCCTGGTTTTCGCCGGTAGAGGTCAAGATCGGCAGTCCGGTTACGTATGATGAATACTATGACTCCAAGTTGTCCACCTCACTGCTGGAAGAAGTTAGTCGTGATATTATGGACAAAATATCGATTCTCAGGTCATCCTGAGGCAGGAATATTGTCGATGAGATGAGAACATATAAATAGGCAATGCGAGGTGGAAATCTTGCATATATATCTGGCTGACAACGCCGGATTTTGTTATGGGGTAAAAAGGGCAGTAGACCTGGCTGTGAACGCATCAGTCGAAGATGGACGCTGGCACACACTGGGACCCCTGGTGCATAACCGGGAGGTCGCAGATTTTTTAGCGGATAAAGGGATCGCCATCGCAGAAGATATAAATGGTATCGATGCGGGTGGGGTAATAATCCGCTCCCATGGTGTATCTCCAGAGGTCCAGTCGGAGATTGAAACAAGGGGATTAAGCATAATTGATGCCACCTGTCCCAATGTCAAACACATCCAGCAACTGGCCCGGAAGTTAGTTGATGACCACTATCAACTGGTGATCATTGGGGACCGGGACCATCCAGAAGTCAAAGGGATTCAGGGCTGGGCCGGCGGAAACGCCATAGTAGCGCGTACACCAGAAGAGGTGGCCGATTTACCCTCATACAACAAGATGGCGGTGCTATGCCAGACCACAATTCGGGAATCGGAGTACCAGCAGATTGTAGAAGAACTGATTTCACATGCGCGGGAGATCAGGGGCTATAACACCATATGCAACGCCAGTATGCGGCGACAGCAGGCTGCTGCCGAATTGGCAAGTCACGTCGATGTAATGGTAGTGGTTGGAGATCGTAATAGTTCCAATACCAAATCCCTGGTTAAGATCTGTGAAGGCAGGAAGGTTGCTACCTATCAGATAGAAACTGCGGCGGAACTGAGGCGTGAATGGTTTGAAGGCAAGGAAGACGTGGGTGTTACTGCAGGTGCTTCTACTCCAGATTGGGTAATTAAGGAGGTATTGAGTTGGATGTCTGAGCTGGAGAGCAATGCAGCACAAGATGAACAAACAATGGACACCAGCGGTAACCAGGAAGTTACGTTTGCCGAACTGGAAGCAGAAATGGCCGAATCCATGAAGGAAGTGGAAAAAGGCACTATCCTGAAAGGGAGGGTCATCCAGGTCGGTCTGGACGAAGTCATGGTTGATGTCGGCGGGAAATCTGAGGGAATTATACCTTTAAGAGAATTGTCCGTACAGGAAATTAAATCCCCTGCTGAGGTGGTTGCGGTAGGCGATGAGATTGATGTCATGGTAATTCGCTGGGATGATGACGGCACCATCCTGGTTTCCAAGCGTCGGGTTGACCAGGAAGTAGCCCTCGACGCTCTGGAAGCTGCAGCAAATGAAGGCAACACAGTTACCGGGACAATATTAAAGACCGTAAAAGGTGGGCTCCTGGTGGATGTGGGTGTAACCGGTTTCCTACCTGCTTCCCAGGTTGAAGATGGATTCGTCCGCGATCTGGAAAAGTATGTGGGGCAGGAACTGAATTTCGAGATCCTGGAATTTAACCGTACCAAGCGGCGAGGATCTCAGGTGGTTCTTTCCCGTTCCCGGTTAATCGAAAAAGAAAAAGAAGCCCGGAAACAACAGTTCTGGGATGAGATAGCTGAAGGACAGATCCGGAAGGGTGTCATCAAGCGGATCACCGATTACGGAGCCTTTATCGATATCGGGGGCTTCGAGGGATTGTTGCATGTTTCTGAGATTGATCATGCCCGGGTAGCTCGGCCGGAAGATGTCCTGACCGAAGGAGAAGAGATTGAGGTATTTGTACTGGGAGTCGATCGCGAAACTGAACGAGTATCCCTCAGTCGCAAGAGAGTGCTCCCCAGTCCCTGGCAGAAGATCGCCGAGAAGGTCAATGTCGGCGACGTTGTAACCGGAACCGTGGTCCGATTGGCGCAGTTTGGGGCTTTTGTCGAACTGGAACCTGGTATTGACGGTCTGGTCCATATCTCACAGCTGGCTGACCGCAGGGTCGCCAAGACCGAAGATGTGGTAGAGGTCGGACAAGAGGTAAAGGTCAAGGTTATCAGTATGGATACCGAGGGCAAGCGGATTGGTCTGAGCATCAAAGAAGCCGAACTGGAGGCCGAAAAAGAACAGGTCGCTGAGTATCTGGAAAACCAGGACAACCCGGATAAACCGGACAACCAGGAAGATTAGCACCGCAAACGGATTTATTCATAATTTGAGAGAAGGAGGGTGACCATAATGCCGTTCTTCGATTTTAAATGCGAGAAGTGTGGGCACGAGTTTAACCTGCGGGTTTCCAACGAAGAGAAATCCAAGGTAAAATGCGAAAAATGCGGACACCCCCACGTTAAACAGTTGTTGTCCCCCTTCTTTTCGCCGGGAAGTAAGACTTCTTCTCCTAGCAGTCCCCGGTTTCCAGGTCCGGGACCGGGCTGTGAAGGATGCGGCAACGCTGGCATGGGGTGAGGAATATAAAGCTGCCAGTTTGGCAGCTTTTTTTTCGGGGAGCAGTGTGGCGGTAGGTATTAACCCCGACCGGAACCATAACAGGCGCCTTACAACCACCTTTCTGTTTAAGGAAGGGCCGGTTAATCTTTATGCATGAGGGTGATGCAGTGAAGGCTTCCAGTATTGTGCTGGCCGGTGGACGTAGTTCCCGCATGCGGACCAACAAGGCGTTTGCCGAGGTTAGTGGGCAAAAGCTGATTGAGAACGTCCTGGAGAAGGTTTGCAGGACCTTTGATGAGGTAATTCTGGTTACCAATG
>DCTH01000234.1 GCA_002329495.1 Syntrophothermus sp. UBA1445
GGTCCGGATGGGTAAAGGAGTGGTTTTCTATCTCATGCCCGGCATAGACCTGCGCTGCAATGATTTCCGGGCTCAGCAGGGCGTCCTCCCCGATCACGAAGAAGGTGGCTGGGACCTCATACTTTTTAAGAATTTCCAGGACCTCCAGGGTGTAGTTGGGATCAGGGCCATCATCGAAGGTCAGGGCCGCGACCTTGNNTTTGAGCCCGGGTGATTATCGTCGGGTTGAAACTGCTGGCAACCTCCAGATGGTGTTTGGCCAGCTCGCTGTCGTGGGGAAATACATAAGGGGGGACCAGAAACACGGTCAGCCCCAACAGAAACAGGATAATCGCCAGTACAATATAGGTTTTCTTCAGCACCGGGCTACCGCTCCTTCAGCATTGACGAAGTTTTTTAAAAAGGGATTACTGCGCAAAAGGGTATCAACTACCCGGGTAACATTGTGCCAGACACCCGGGTTCAAACTTGATTCCGCTGCGAAAACCCGTTTGAATACATTAATATTGGGGTGCCGGTTGACGAAGCATGGTAGCAACACCCTGTTAAAGTTAACCACTAAAGGGGGCGAGCCCCATGGACCGGGCGAGAGGGTTACTGACCATGGAGGGTAATTGGTCCGCTGCCCCTTCCCTCATATGACAAGTCCAAGGAGAAAGCCCCTGCAAAGTCAAACTGACTAATCATTACTTTTCACAGGGAAATCAAACTTTTTCCTTTGGTCCAGGCAATACCCGTGTTACCACCTGAGTGCCTGAAAAATTGTTCCTGCCAGGTGTACCATCCTGGCAGGTGGGGACTTCCGTCATGAACCGGCATAAATCAGTTATCTTTCAGATGTTCGTCCCGCAGTCGTTTCACTATCATCTCGATCAGGTTTTCCTGCTGCTCCGGCAGGGGCAGTTCGGTGGTTGCCGCCGCTTCCGAGTGGAGATAGTATACTGTGGCCATGACACTTCGCTCCAGCCGGTCCTGACTCTCTTTCAGCTCTTCCCAGTACTGTTCCTGTTCCCATAGGTTCATGCACTCCTGCATGCTCACCGCCCGGCCGGTCTCCAGGAAGTAATAGAAACGGGTCAGGGAGGTGATGTTCTGGTACTGGGGATGGATGTCCAGGTTGTTCAGCACCTCGTTGTAGATCTTGATGATCCGGTTGCCCTTCTTAATCTTGAGCTTGGCCTTTTTGATGTCCTCAATGCTCCGGTTTATCAGGTGGTTTTTTTCAAATTCCCAGTCCTTGAGCGAGTTCTTGTAGCGGTCACAGGCCTTCTCATACTCACGATATTTCATATAATAGACCTTTAAATCATGATTGTACTGCTGGCAGGCCTCTTCAAAGGCCGCCCTGTTCCTGAGATTTAAAAGTCCGCCCAGGAAGGTGGATTTCTGGACCGGCTTCTCAGGCTTTTCCTCCGGCTTCTCGGGTTCAATNNGACTCCCTGACCTCGACCAGCTTGCGCTGGAACATGACCTGGCGGGTGATATGCTCGGTTTCTTCCAGAGCCGATATGCATATCTGCAGATCGCTCAGCAGTTCCTCGCGTGATTTCCGGGAGGAGGGTTTGCATTTTAGGGTGGCGTAGTGTTTGGCAATCAGGTCATCAATCGCCGGGGTGGCGTTCAGTTCAACCAGTTCCGCAATGTCCGTGGCGGTGGTCCCTTCATGCTCGAAACAGGTTTTAAAGAAGTAAAAACGGGTGTTGGTTTTGACGTAATAGGCGGGCCCCACAAAATCGAGACTGCTGTTTTCTTCCAGGGCATAGAGCGAATCTTCCATATCCAAGAGCTTGTCGATAAAAAGTACCCATTTGGGAACGTTCTCGTTCAGGTTCGCCGGGTCGGCAAACTGTTCTTTCAATTCCTGGTATACACTAAGGCTGATATTAATGAAACTTTGTTGAAAGAAATCTAATACAATATCTGGAGGGTATTCAAGAAAGACAGAGATGTCGAGGTTGTTGTATCCTTCTTTTCCAAATAACGATAAGAGCAATGAGTTAAACCTCCTTAACAGGCCTTGGCCAATAATTTACCTATTAAGTTCTATGTTTTCCAATAAATACCTCCATAAAATGTCTCGTGTAATTCTAGTATTTGCCAGCAAAAAGGTGAGGATTTCGCCCGGCTTCGTCTTTCGAAAAGGGTGATTTTCCTGCCGGGGAAGCAGCAGGCCCGGAAATCAGGTGGGGGACTTTTCGCCAATGCGGCGGCCGACGACATCATGTCGGATCTGGCAATATCATGATTACGCTGGCTTCAGTGGTGACACAACGACGTTATAGGTTTGGTGGGGACGTGGGTTATCATAAGTCCGAGGAGATTTGCGGACTAATGGCAACGAAAGGGATTGAGAACCATGCCGAATCTGCGAGTGGCTACTTATAATATCAGGCATGGCCTGGGTCTGGATGACCGGGTGGATTTGGAGCGGGTTGGTCAGGTGATATGCGACCTGGAGGTGGATCTGATCGGGCTGCAGGAGGTAGACAAGGGGTGGAGGCGCAGCGGGTATGTTGATCAGGCCCGTTACCTGGCTCAGTCGATGGGCCTGAGTTACGTATTTGTTCCGGCACTCAGCC
>DCTH01000139.1:0-7176 GCA_002329495.1 Syntrophothermus sp. UBA1445
TCGGAAAGGATTGAGGAGGTTCTCGGCTTTGTTACGCAGATTGCCGCTGAAACCAAAATGCTGGGACTTAATGCAGCTATCGAGGCGGCCCGGGCCGGTGATGTGGGGCGAGGTTTCGGGGTAGTGGCTGAGGAGATTCGAAAACTATCGGACCAATCCCGTAACACGGTGGTCTCGATAAAACAGCTGACCGATCAGATCAAGGAACAGCTGGATCATGCCCGTCAGGTCAGTGAACTGACCCTGCGTTCCAGCGAAGAGCAGGCGGCAGCCACGGAAGAGATTGCTGCCAGTGTCCAGGAGCTTACCAAGACGGCTGAGAAACTGGATCGAGTTGCCCAACAGATTTAAACGAATAACGGGAAAGTATCCGGGGGCGGGCTCTGATATCGAGGAATTACCAGGGCCGTCCTCGGGTTCTTTTTGATGCGAGGAAGGTATCAAACCATAAATAACGCCTTGATGCGATCGTATCACCTTTCAAATTTTGAAGTCAGTGATTCAATAACGTATCAGGTTAAGTGATAAGGCCAACTGGAGGAACCAAGCTACCTACCGTGTATTTCCCATAAAAATTTCCATCGCAAATCGATACAGTAATGTATCGATTTGTTTGATTACCCGCCTGTCTCCCCAGTAAATTCCAGGTTTCAACGCTTTCAGACACTGACTTGCAAATAAACTATGGATGGCAGAATGTCAGCCCGGAGTCCATTATTGTTAATCTGGCCTCAAACCGGATCTTGCTCAAATGCGAAAATTCACAACTGTCAATCGAAGTTGGCATAGATCTTGCATCAATGACAATTAAGTTAGTCTTTTGTTATTTGACGGTTATGACAAAGACCCTGGCTGTTAATAGGCAGCAGGATTGGACGGCCCATAATAACGTGTTAATAAGAGAGGTGAATGAATGTGACACTAAAGACGCCCCAGGAGTACCTTGATGACCTCAGAAAGATGGATATCAAGCTGTATATGTTTGGCGAACTGGTTAATGGATATGTAGATCACCCCATGATAAGGCCTTCGATAAACGCTATGGCCATGACTTATCAGCTCGCGCAGGACCCGGAGTATGAAGACCTGATGACTACCACCTCGAGTCTGACTGGAAGAAAGATTAATCGGTTTACTCATCTCCACCAGAGTACTGATGATCTGATAAAAAAGGTCAAGATGTTGAGATTATTGGGACAGAAAACCGGATGCTGTTTTCAAAGGTGTGTGGGTATGGATGCCTTTAATGCCGTATTCAATACCACTTTCGAAATGGATGCCAAGCATGGAACTCGGTATCATGAGCGTTTCCGGGAGTATATGAAGTATGTCCAGGACAATGATCTGACGGTTGACGGATGCATGACTGACGCACGTGGTGATAGGAGCAAGTCTCCGGGAGACCAGGATGACCCTGATGCCTACCTGCGTATTGTTGAAAGACGCCAGAATGGTATAGTGGTGCGGGGATGCAAACTTCATCAGACTGGAATGATCAATTCCCATGAGATTCTGGTTATGCCGAATAACTCGTTAAAAGAAACCGAGAAAGACTGGGCGGTCAGTTTTGCGATCCCGGTTGACACCCCCGGTATGGTCTACGTATATGGTCGCCAATCATCTGACACCAGAAAGATGGAACCCGGTAGCATTGACAAGGGGAATATCTACTTTGGCGGACAGGAGATAATGACCATATTTAACGATGTTTTTGTTCCCTGGGAACGTGTGTTTATGAACGGGGAGACCGATTTTACCACAATGCTGGTAGAGCGTTTTGCCGGCTACCATCGCCAGAGTTACGGGGGATGCAAGGTCGGGGTTGGTGACACCTTAATTGGTGCTGCACAGGCTATCGCTGAGTACAACGGCGCCGCCAAAGCATCGCACGTTAAGGACAAGATTATTGAAATGTGTCATCTAAACGAGACCCTGTATGCGTGTGGAATCGCCTGCTCAGCTGAGGGAAGAAAGACAGCAGCCGGTAACTACCTGATTGACCTCCTGCTGGCCAATATCTGTAAGCAAAACGTTACCCGGTTTCCTTATGAGATGTCCCGGTTGGTGCAGGATATTGCAGGCGGCTATATGGTAACCATGCCTTCGGAACAGGACTTTAATCATCCCGAGATTGGTCCGTTAGTAGCCAAGTACTCCACCACCAGAAGTGATGTGCCGGCTGAGCATCGTCAGCGGATGTTAAGGTATATCGAAAACCTTACCCTGGGTTCGGGTGCGGTTGGTTATCTGACAGAATCAATGCATGGAGCAGGATCTCCACAGGCGCAGAGGATTATGATCTCTCGCCTGGTTAACCTGAAACACCGCAAGGAACTGGCAGAAACCCTGTGCGGAATCCGTGAAAACTGTGATGTGACGTGGTAGTTCGAAAAATCAAAAAAGAGAGGAGTATCGACCATGAAAGAAGTTGTTATCATTAGTGGTGCAAGAACACCGGTCGGGGACTTCAATGGGTCACTTTCGGAATACAACCCGGTGGATCTGGGAGTATTCGCCCTCAAAGGAGCTTTAGAAAAAGCCGGCATAACCGCAGATTTACTCGATGAGGTGATAGCAGGCCACTGTAACCAGTCATCATCACCGGGGAACAGTGCCCGCCACGTGGCATTGAAATCGGGGTGCCGGGATGATTCCTTTGCCTGTACCGTTCATCAACAGTGTCCTTCATCGATGCGGGCGGCAGAGATTGTTTCCCAGGAACTGATGTTAGGAAAGATAGACATTGGAGCAGCAGTAGGGATTGAAAGCATGACCAATACCCCTTATTATCTCTTTGGAGCCAGAAAGGGCTACCGCCTGGGGCATGGTGAACAGATTGTTGACGGACTGATGAAGGGCGGACTTATCTGCGAATTTGTCGGTTATCATATGGGTGTTACTGCCGAGAACATCGCTGAAATGTACAACATCAGCCGGGAAGAGCAGGATGAATACGCTTTGCTGAGTAACCAGCGCGCCTGCAAAGCTATTCAGGAAGGATGGTTCAAGGATGAGATAGTCCCGGTTGAGGTCCATTCGAAAAAAGGCACCCGCATTTTTGATACTGATGAGCATCCTAGACCTGATACCACCATGGAGAGCCTGGGTAAGCTGCGGCCGGCCTTCAAAAAGGGTGGCACTGTGACAGCGGGGAACGCTTCTGGCCTGAATGATGGCGGATCCGCTATTATTATGATGACAGCAGATAAGGCGAAGGAATTGGGTTTGAAACCTATCGCCAGAGTGGTGTCTTCGGCTTCTGGTTCGGTTGAACCACGCATCATGGGGATGGGTGTGGTTCCGGCCGTAAGACGGGCGCTGAAGTTTGCAGGCCTGGAACAGAATGATATTGATTACTGGGAGATCAATGAGGCTTTTGCGGCCCAGTTCTTAGGGGTCAATCGCGAGCTGAAAATAGACCTGGATCGGGTTAATGCAGTAGGTTCCGGTATAGCGATTGGACATCCAGTGGGAGCAACCGGTGCCCGGTTGATCATCACCATGATCAATGAGATGAAACGCCGTGGGGTCCGGTACGGCTGTGCATCATTGTGTGCCAGCGGCGGCCCTGGGGTTGCATTTATTGTTGAATCTATTTAAGGTTGATTCCCCTGCGAAAACCCCAAATTATGCTGTTTGAATGCATAAATATTAAGGAGCCAGTTGACGTAGCATGGTAGCAACACCCTGCGAAGGCGAACGACGAAAGGGGGCGAGCCCCATGGACGGGGCGAGAGGGCCACTGAACATGGACGTGAATCGGCCCGGTACCCCTTTCGTCGTGAGACAAGCAGATGGTGTTGCNNTTATTACTTTTCGCAGGGGAAACAAGGTTACTATGGATGCATCCTTGAGCAGAAATGCTCAAGGATTGCATCCACAAATCATTAAATATCGGTATCAAGCATCTTAGGTATTTGTTTACTAATGTGGGGATAGGCTGGCAGGTGCAAGCAGGGACTCCGCTAACATTGCAAAGGAGAAACCTCTTGCTCTGCCCCTGCTATAAATTTAATTATTGTGATTTGAATAGGTCGAGAGAGGGGGGAGATTAACAAATATCGTTTTTGGGTGCACATCGTTTACTATATGCAGCAGCATTTGCCATACAAAAATGAACATCTAATTGCAGCACATCTTTCTTAAGCTCCCATAAAATCATGGATAGTCTTAAATCGTTTCGGGTACAGTGATTCCTCCTGTTGGTGATTCAGTTGCTCAATGAATTGACAGCAAAGCTGAACCTATCAACCGAGTCTTTCCAATGTCGCTGAAACTAATAGATGCTTATTCGTACTAGTTATACATTCCGCCGGAAAGTACTCATGTGCATGGCAGGCTTAAGACTCAATTCGTTGCTGATAAAGTTGAAATGCCTGTCAAACGAAATAATCCGGAAACAACCAGAAGTGCGACGCGACTAACCGAGAAGTTGACTTGGGAAATTAATTCAAAGGAGGTCCATTTAATGACATCACCGTATGAAAGCCGATTCTGGACGAAGACCTACAATTGGAAAACTCCGACCACTATGAGGTATCCGTTGACTCCAGCCTATTATATTCTTCGCGATGCCACGGTTTTTCAGCCCGACAAGACTGCTACTGATTTCTATGGCGCCAAAATTACCTGGGACCAGCTTTATCTGAAGGTTACCCGCATGGCCAATGTACTGGTGCAAANNGGGCGACAGAGTAGGTATCTGCCTTCCCAACTGCCCGCAATTTGTTATTGCTTTCTGGGCGGTTCTGATGGCCGGCGGCGTAGTCGTGAACCTCAACCCAATCTACACTGCGGAAGAACTTGAATTCACTTTCAAGGACTCCGGGCTCACCGGACTCGTGACCTTTGACGCTTTGTTACCGGTTGTCAAGCCCCTGGTCAAAAAGCTCGAGATCCCAATGGTTATGGTTACCCGTATGTCGGATTTTATGCCGAACGCGACCATCAGCACTGATGAGGAACTGGGACTTGAACCAGGATGGCTTCATTTTTCGAAGGTTCTTGAAACCGACAGACGTTGGGCACCTCCTCTAGTCGATATCAAGCATACCGATCCTGCGGTTATCCAATATACGGGTGGAACTACCGGTACCCCCAAGGGGGCAGTACTAAGTCAATTCAATATAACCGCCGCCGCCTATCAGGTGGTAATGTGGTGTATTGAAATGGTTGACAACGAGCCGACCGAGATTCAAAACATTTTGTGTGTTATCCCGTTTTTCCATGTCTACGGAGAAGTATGCTGCATTCTGTACGCGGCACGCTCCCAGATGACTATGGTTATCCTGCCCCGCTTTGAACCTAACGAAATCTTCGATACTATCGAGCGCTATGACCAATGGGCATACTTCCCGGCAGTACCCACCATGCTGCAGGCACTGTTCTACAACCCGCGCGTGAACGAGATCGACTGGCACCGCAAATTTGTCTATTGCGGTACTGGAGCCGCCCCGGCTACCCTCGCTCTGTACCAAAAGTGCCGCGAATACGACTTCAACTTCTATGAGGGATACGGCATGAGCGAAACCTGCGCCATGGCAGTAAGTACTCCCGGCGGACGGCCAAAAGTTGGCAGTGTTGGCGTTCCCTATATTGACATGGAACTCCGTCTGGTTGACGAAGATGGCAATGATGTGCCTCTGGGTGAGCGCGGTGAGATATGGATGAGAGGCGCCACCGTTATGACCGGTTACTGGAACAAGCCAGAAGAAACCGCCGCAGCGTTAACGGAAGACGGATGGTTAAAGACTGGCGACGTGGCTTATATGGATGAAGACGGTTATATATTCATTGTAGACCGCACCAAGGATATGATTATTGCCGGTGGTTATAATATCTATCCGCGCGACATCGACGAGGTTCTCGTACATCATCCTGCTGTTGCTGACGCTATGGCAGTTGGTGTCCCCGATGAGTATCGCGGTGAAACCGTGAAGGCTTTTGTTGCACTGAAACCTGGTGCAACGGTTACCTTTGAAGAGCTGGAAGCTTTATGTCGTGAAAAGCTGGCACCTTACAAAGTTCCCAAACAGTGGGAGTTCCGCTCCGAGCTGCCGCGGACTGCTACTGGTAAAGCCCTGCGTAGAATTCTGCGCGAAGAAGAGGTTGCAAAACAAAGTAAATCTGAATAATTTGATGCTTTACAGGAGCTAGCCACTGCTCAAAAGCGCTAGCCTGACGAGATTATGTCAATGGTGTGGTTGCGTGAGCAAGTTCCTGTGTAAGGTGATTACCCGGACTCATTACAGCAGTCCGGGCTCACCTTGCATATGTGGTAAATGAGATTAAAAGGAGATGAAACGCTTGAGTACTTCTTATTCCTACAACACCCGGGACCTGAAGTTCATTCTTAAAGAATGGCTTCCAGTCGAAGAAATATTCCAGTACGAGAAGTATAATGGCTACTACACCATTGAAGACCTGGACATGATGATTGACCAGTGTTACAACATCGCCTCCGAGGTTATCGCACCCAGTGGGGATGAGATGGAAGAGTTCGGGGTCAAGTTTGAGAATGGACAGACCATCGTACACCCCAGCTTTACCAGGATATTCAAGTATATCCAGGAGAACGGCTGGGGCACTTCCAATATCGAGGAAACTGAAGGTACTCTGCCTGAAGTCCTGCAATGTGCAGTAACTGAGCTGTTCCAGGCTGCTTGCCCGCCTATGCGTGCTCACGCTTTGACCAGCGGTGCAGCTCGGCTGATTCAGGAATTTGGATCCGATGAACTGAAGGAAATGTTCCTTCCCAAGATGTTTGATGGCACCTGGGCTGGTACTATGTGTCTGACCGAAGCGACTGCCGGTACCGATGTGGGTGATATCCTCTCCAAGGCTTATCCCACATCTGACCCCAGGATATACAAGATTAAGGGTTCCAAACAGTTCATTACCTGCGGGGACGGCGATTTTGCCGAAAACATTATTCATCTCTACCTGGCGCGTATTGAAGGAGCAGCTCCGGGAACCAAGGGGATCTCTTTGTTTGTAGTGCCCAAGTACTGGGTCAACGAGGACGGCAGTCTGGAGGATAATGATGTTGTAACCACCGCTATCGAGCACAAGATGGGGTTACATGCCCAGCCTACTGCTGCTCTTGCTTGTGGTGACAATGACCGGACCAGGGGTTGGCTGGTCGGGGACCCACCTGGGCCTGACGGGGTCAGCAAA
>DCTH01000139.1:7197-8765 GCA_002329495.1 Syntrophothermus sp. UBA1445
GCCTATCTGTTGCGGCTAACGCCTACTGGAATGCAAAAAACTATGCCAAAGAAAGACTGCAGGGACGTGCAGCATCAGATCCGAAAGGACCCAGAGTTCCAATAATCAACCATGATGATGTCAAACGCATGTTGATGGTCAACAAGGCAACCTTGGAAGCCTGCCGGGCGATGATAATGAAAGCCTACTTTTATCAGGATGTATTCCGCCACGATCCTGATCCACAAAGACGAGTGTGGGCTGGCGGGCGGCTCGATGTTTTGACACCGATATGCAAAGCTTACCCCAGTGATGAAGCCTGGGGTCTGGTGGCGGAATCCATTCAGACCTACGGTGGTTATGGGTTCTGCGAAGATTATCCCGTGGCTCAGGCGGCCAGAGACCTAAAGATCTACTCCATCTGGGAAGGGACCAACTTCGTTCAGGCCCAGGATCTGATAAACCGAAAATGGTCCATGGACAAGGGTGCGGTTTTTGCCGATTTCCTGCAGGAGATCGAGGATTTCATAACCGATCACCAGGAAAAAGACCATGGTTTTGAACTCGAACTTGCTAACCTGAAAGAGGCTTTGTCTTCCTACCGGGAGATTATGGCCATTATGGGAGCATATAAGGCTGCCAAAAAGATGGGCTACTATCAGGTGCTGGCGCGCCGCATACTTACCGCGACCGGACAGCTGTACGGGGCCTATTGTCTGTTAGATCAGGCCTTCATTGCCCAGAAGAAGGTTGAGGAACTCGGACCGGATCACTGGGATTATCACTTCTATTACGGAAAAGTCCTATCGGCCAGGTATTACCTGAGAAACGTAATCCCCAATGTCAGTCTGGTTGCCAGACTGGTAAGGGATGGGGACGACTCGGTAATGAACGCTCCGATTGAGATTTTTGAGTATTAAAACCTCCTCTCTTTTTGCTGTGTGGAGAAGAATGCTCCCTGGGATCGAAAATGATCCCAGGGAACTATTTCTCCTGCTAATTTGGAGTCACTCCCCTATATAAATGTCTTCCCGAAGATGTTAAAAGCGTACCCGATAATGATTATGCCGATCGTGACCACCCCAAAGAAGACCGCCAGGAGCCTGGTTTTGACCACTTGTTTCAGCATGATCAGTGAGGGCAGCGAAAGGGCGGTTACTCCCATCATGAAAGCCAGCACTGTTCCCAGTCCGGCACCTTTACCGACCAGGGCCTCCGCAATGGGCAATGTCCCAAAGATGTCAGCGTACATTGGTACTCCCACCAGGGTTGCCAGTGGCACGGAGTACAACTTATCCTGACCCAGAAGCGAAGAAACAATATTCTCCGGGATCCAGTTATGGATCACTGCACCGATAGCCACCCCGATCAGGATATATAGCCACACCCGGCGTACAATATCCAGTACCTGGTCTACGGCAAATCTGATTCGGTCGCGGATGGTCAGTTCCGCCCCTTCCACGTCAGCTATCCGGTTGCCGAAAACAAAAGGCTCCACGTAGTTTTCCAGACCGGCCCGACCTATAATGGTTCCCCCGGCCACCGCCAGCACCAGACCCACCACCACATAGGCGATGGCAATCTTCCAG
>DCTH01000091.1:0-2919 GCA_002329495.1 Syntrophothermus sp. UBA1445
CCCGGTCGGAAGGCCCACCCCCGCAACATACCCCGGCGACCCAGGATATACACGTTGCATTCCAGGTTCTCGGCCATCATCATGGCGGCACCTTCAAAATCAGGTTTCTTCGGATGTACTGGTATCTGCCGCACCATTTTATTTAATTCTCTTGATTTTTCTAATAGACTCTTACCCATATTTTTACCCCCTATAATATGTAACGGCTTATTTCATCATCTTCAACAATTCCAGATAATTTGGAACTCACATACTCGTGGTCAATAACAATTCGGGTTCCTGAGCAGTCGGGAGCATCAAATAACAGATCCTCCAGAACCCTTTCCAGGATGGTATGCAATCTCCTGGCACCAATATTTTCGGTTCTGGTGTTGACTTCGTAGGCCATTTCGGCAATATGGCCGATGGCCTCGGTCGTAAACTCNNTCCACCTCCACATCTTCGGCAGATAACAGAGCCACATATTGTTTGATCAGCGAGTTATCCGGTTCAGTCAATATCCTCTCAAAGTCTTCTTTGGTAAGACTGTCCAGTTCTACTCGAATTGGAAACCTACCTTGCAGTTCTGGTATTAAATCCGAGGGTTTACTGGTATGGAAAGCCCCGGCGGCAATAAANNTCAGTCTTCACCGGTCCATATTTGGTCATAACGGTTGAACCCTCAACAATCGGCAGGATATCCCGTTGTACTCCTCCCCGGGAAACATCTGGTCCGTAGGAGTTATCCTTGCCGGTGATCTTGTCAATCTCGTCAAGGAATATGATACCACTATTTTCAGCCTTGGTCAGGGCCTCTCGGGTAACCTCATCCATGTCAATCAGTTTTTGACACTCTTCGGTAATCAGGTACTGGCGGGCCTCAGCCACGGTCAGCTTACGCTTCTTTTTATTCTTCGGCATCATTCCGCCGAATAAATCCTGCAGGTTGATACCCATCTCCTCTACCCCTGATCCAGACACAATTTCGAGGAATGGTACCTGTTTTTCCACTATATCTATCTCGACCAACTGGTCTTCAAGTTCCAGCCTTTTGAGCTTCTGAGCAACGATCAGACGCTGATCCTCAACCTCTTTGATACGTCCCTCAAACTCCTGGTCGTTATCATCAGTGTCTCCACTTTGTCCCCACAGTATATCCAAGGGATTTTTGGACAGACGATTTTTTTTACGTGGGGATGGCACCAGATAATTAATAAGTCTTTCCTCCGCCAGTTTTTCGGCTTTTTCCTGAACAGAGGCCATCTTGACCTGCTTGGCCATGCGGATCGAGGTCTCAACCAGATCCCGAATCATGGAATCAACATCCCGACCAACGTATCCGACTTCGGTGAACTTGGTGGCTTCAACCTTGATAAATGGCGCCTGAACCAAACGTGCCAGCCGCCTGGCAATTTCGGTCTTGCCTACCCCGGTTGGCCCAATCATAATGATGTTTTTGGGATAAATCTCATCTCCCAAATCGGTAGGGAGTTTTCGCCGACGGTACCTGTTGCGCAACGCAATCGCCACCGCCCGTTTGGCTTTACTCTGCCCGATTATATAACGATCCAGTTCCCCTACTATCTGTCTAGGGGTTAATGTATCCACTGAACGCCTCCTATCCTCCTATTTCTTCAACCGTAATATTCTGGTTGGTAAAAACACAGATGCCGGCTGCGATCTTTAGCGATTCTACAGCAATATCATGAGCATTAAGCCCGGAGTGCGCCAGTAATGCTCGTGCGGCTGCCAAGGCGTACGCCCCTCCAGAACCGATAGCCAGGACATCGTCGTCAGGCTCAATAACTTCCCCGCTACCCGACACCAGGAACATCCGGTTCTTGTCCATTACCACCAACAACGCTTCCAGTTGGCGCAAAATCTTGTCTCCGCTCCATTCACGCGCCACTTCAACCGCCGCTTTGGAAAGATTTCCTCGAGACTCCTCCAGTTTGCCTTCAAATTTACCAAACAGGGTAAAAGCATCAGCTACCGACCCGGCGAAACCTGCCAAAACCTGATTGTGATACATTCTCCGTATCTTTTTGGCCCCGTGTTTCATAATGGTGTTTTGACCTAGGGTAACCTGACCATCTCCTGCCATAGCCGACTGGGTGCCTTTTTTAACCGCAATTATGGTAGTGCCACGAAACAAAAAGTGTTACCTCCTGGGATGATTCTTATCATGAACGCTCTTTATCCGTTCCTTTGTCACATGAGTGTATACCTGAGTAGTGGACAGCTTAACATGACCCAGCAGTTCCTGGACTGATCTCAGATCAGCCCCTCCATTTAATAAGTGGGTGGCAAAGGTATGCCTCAGTGTATGGGGGCTTACCTTCTGATTCAAGGCCACTTGCTGCACATACTTGTTTATTATATTGCGCACACTGCGGGCGGTCAACCGTTGTCCAAACTTGTTCAAAAACACTGCCGGTTCCTGATTAGGCTCTTTCCTGATGGTTTTCTGTCTTGCCGGGAGGTACTTGTCCATTGCCTGGCAAGCCTTATTCCCCATGGGAACGATTCTCTCTTTGCCACCTTTACCGGTTACTTTCACATAACCATTTTGAGTGTCTATATTACTTAGGTTCAGGGCCACCAATTCACTGACCCGGATCCCGGTAGCGTAAAGCAGTTCCAGTATAGCCTGGTCTCTCAGGCCACTGATACGATTGGTATCAGGAGCATCGATAAGGGTTTTAATCTCCTGGGGGTATAGAAACCGGGGCAGTCTTTTCTCCTGTTTGGGAGTAGCGACCGCTGCAATCGGGTTTCCATCCAGGACCTCTTCCCGACACAGGTATCTGACAAAAGAACGCAGGGTAGCCAGTTTCCTGGCCATGGTTGAACGGCTGAAGCCGTTATTCTGAAGATGGGTCAGGTAGTCCCGGACCGATTTGTGATTGAAAAACTCCTTCGAAACTAAATCACGAGGAA
>DCTH01000091.1:2926-6918 GCA_002329495.1 Syntrophothermus sp. UBA1445
TTACTATGGTCATCCCGGAAGCATTCTTTTCGACTTGTAAATGATTCAGGAATCCGTCAACGTATTGAAATAGCACAATTACTTCCCTCCCAAGCCTTCTCCTCCATTATAGTAACATACCTATTTGCAGCTTACAACCTAGTTTACGAAAGCTTCAGAAAATTCATTTATTTGCCGCTGCGACCTTTCTCCCAGCTGCATATACCTCTCCCTTTTATTTCTAATTCGATTCGCAAGTGGCGGTAATAGACCGAAATTGGCATTCATGGGCTGGAAGTTGCTGTTTTGGGGGTCACTTATGAAACGGCACAGGCTACCGATCAACGTCTCTGCTGGTAATACAACAAGATCTTTTCCCAGGTACCTGCGGGCAGCATTCAAGCCAGCCACAATGCCAGTCGCTGCCGATTCCATGTACCCTTCAACACCCGTTAACTGACCGGCAAAGAACAGGTCCGGCCGTCCCCTATATTGCAGCGTAGCATCCAAAACCCTGGGACTGTTGATATACGTGTTACGGTGCATCACACCGAGTCGCAGAAATTCTGCTTTTTCGAGTCCCGGGATTAATCTTAATACCCGTTCCTGTTCCCCCCACCGCATCCGGGTTTGAAATCCCACCGGACTGACCATAGTGCCTTCCCGGTTTTCATAACGCAGCTGCACTACGGCATAGGGAACTTCACCGGTTTGCGGATGGGGGAGGCCTACGGGCCTCATTGGACCAAAACGCAAGGTATCCCTTCCTTTACGGGCCATTACTTCAATAGGTGTGCAGGCGCTGAAATAAAGACCCTCATCAATATCTGCTATTGGTATTGAATCTGCCATAAGCAATGCCTCGTGAAACAGCTCATATTCCTCTTGATTCAGCGGGCAGTTAAGGTAGTGTCCGTCGCCTTTGCCATAACGTGAACCCTGATAGATCTTGTTCATGTCGAGGCTATCGGCAGCAATTATGGGCGCAACGGCATCAAAGAAGTAGAGATGCTGTTCCCCGGTAAGTGAGGCCAGAGAAACAGAGAAGGTCTCAGAAGTGAGCGGTCCAGTCGCCACCACTGTTATACCTGATTCCGGAAGTGTTTTTATCTCCCGAACCACCACATCAACCAAGGGGTGGCTGCTTACAATTTCGGTAATCAGTTGGCCCATTATCTCTCGATCCACTGCCAGGGCTGAACCAGCCGGCACCCGGCACTGGTCGGCAACTCGTAAAATGAGCGAATTAAGTTTTCGCATTTCCTGTTTTAAAACTCCCTGGGCGGTTGTAATCTCCTCAGATTTAAGGCTGTTGCTGCACACCAATTCACCCAGGTAACCAGTCTTATGAGCAGCGGTTTTTTTTAGGGGACGCATTTCCACCAGTTCAACCGGTACTCCCATGCTGGCCAGCTTAAAAGCAGCCTCACATCCGGCCAGTCCGCCACCAATGACCATTACTTTGTCTGATTTCATACCTCACCTTCAATTCATTGCCAAACACCATAAATTTAGGTTTGGCTTTCGCTCTGTGCCCCAACCGATACCTTCTCTTTACGGGATGACGGCTCACCGGGCTTGTTCCATGATTTGAAATCGCATTGGGGGTAGTTCTTGCAGCCAAAGAAACGGCGGCCTTTCTTCGTCCTGAGTGCCACTACATCGCCACCACAATCAGGGCATTTGGCATCAATAACCTCATTGATGGATTCCGTATGACGGCATTCGGGGAAACCGGAACAGGCAGCGAACTTCCCGAACCGACCCATCTTAATCAGCATTGGTCTTCCACATTGGGGGCAATCTTTGCCTGCCGGCTCATCAGGAATACTAACCTTTTCAATCCCCTCACGAGCCTTTTCCAATCGCTGGGCAAAGGGGCCATAAAACTCGGCTATTGTCTGGTTCCAGGAGCGGTCCCCTTCTTCTATCTGGTCGAGATTTTCCTCCATCTCCGCAGTGAATTCTATGTCCATTATTTCCGGGAAGTTCTCTTTCAGTAAATCAACCACAATAACTCCCAGTTCTGTGGGATAAAAATGTTTTGCCTGACGCTCCACATAACCACGCTTGAGTATGGTTTCGATGATTGGTGCATAGGTACTGGGCCGGCCAATGTTTTTTTCCTCCAGCAATTTAACCAGACTGGCTTCAGTATACCGTGGTGGTGGCTGCGTGAAGTGCTGCTCGGGGAGAACCTTCTCCACTGCCAACGCCTGACCCTCTTCCAAGTCTGGTAATTTGACCAGTTTATCTGATTTTTCAGTATCATCTTTCTCTTCTTTTTCCTCGTAGACAGCCAGATGGCCGGGGAACCTTAGCTGCGAGGAATTCGCGCGTAAGACAATTTTTTTACCGGTTATATCTACTGTTACGGTATCATACACCGCAGCGGCCATTTGACTGGCCACAAAACGGGACCAAATCAACTTGTACAGTCGCAACTGATCCCTTGACAGTGAGTTTTTCAAGTCTTCGGGACGACGGAAGACTGACGTCGGCCTGATGGATTCATGGGCATCCTGGGCTGATTTTCGTGATTTGTATACATTGGGCTCTTGAGGATAGTAGTCCTGACCATATTTATCGATAATGAAGCCACGGACCTCAGCCTGTGCCTCACTGGAAACCCGGGTCGAATCAGTTCTGATATAGGTAATGAGACCGATGCTACCCTGGGCACCGATGTTGACCCCTTCATATAGTTCCTGAGCAATCCGCATGGTCCGGCTGCCGGTAAACCCCAGCCGCTTGGCGGCTTCCTGCTGCAAGGTACTGGTTGTAAATGGCGGCAAGGCCTTGCGACGGCGCTCCTTACGATCAATCTTACTAACTGAGAAATCGGCGGCCTTGATTTTAGCGACCAGTTTTTCAGCCATGGATTGATTGGAGATGACAGGCTTTTTGCCGTTCACGGAATGGAGCTTGGCAGAAAAAGATGGATCATTCTCCGGCTTAAGCATGGTCTCGATTGTCCAGTACTCTTCGGGTTTAAAGTCCTGAATCTCCTTTTCACGCTCGCAGATCAACCGTACCGCTACTGATTGTACCCGGCCAGCGCTCAACCCTTTTCTTACCTTGGCCCACAGTAAAGGGCTGAGGGAATAACCCACCAGTCGGTCAAGGACCCGTCGTGCCTGTTGGGCATTAACCCGGTCAAAGTCTATGCTCCGGGGTGCCTTTACGGCTTTTCTCACAGCATCTTTGGTGATCTCGTTAAACTCGATCCTGCATTTAGCTGTTTCCGGAAGGTTGATCACCTTGGCNNATGCCAGGCGATGGCTTCACCTTCACGGTCCGGGTCGGTAGCCAGCAGTACCCGATCGGCTTTATCTGATTCATCCCTGATTTCCCGAATCAGCGCTCCCTTTCCACGGATGGTAATATACTGGGGTGCGAAACCACTCTCGATATCAATCCCCATTTTACTCTTCGGCAGGTCCCGAACATGCCCGACTGATGCCTTGACCTTATAATTCTGACCAAGAAACTTTCCAATGGTCTTGGCCTTAGCGGCTGATTCAACTATTACCAGTGTCTTTTTTGCCAACTCATCACCTCAAAATTAACGTCACAATCTAACATATATATTCCCTGGAAGAGATTTTATTTTACCCGCAATCTCTAATTGAAGCAACTGGGAGGCGGTTTCCCCCGGGGTCAGCCCGGACATTTCCAGGATACGGTCCAGGTGAACGGGTTCAAATCCTATGTATTTAAGAACCGGGTAGCTTTTTTGGTCTCTTCCTTCATTGGTATTTAACTTAGAAAGTGCCGGCTCCTGGTCCATTCNNCGCTTACTTCATTGATATTTAACTTTGAAAGTGCCGGCTCCTGGTCAATCCCCCACTCCTCCAGGATGTCCGCTACTCCGCTCACCAGGCGGGCACCTTCCTGTAGAAGGATATGTGGTCCCCGGCTATTCGGGCTGGTAACCGGTCCCGGAACGGCAAAAACGTCCTTGCCTTGTTCCAGAGCAAACCCGACTGTTATCATGGCCCCACTCTTCTCCT
>DCTH01000225.1:0-2249 GCA_002329495.1 Syntrophothermus sp. UBA1445
CTCCTAACAGGACGTATGTCGGGGACGGTTCTTTACTTGTGTGTCCTGGGACGCGCAAGTAAAGAACCGTCCCCGACTTGCTAAGAACTGCCTGACTTGCCCCCAATCCCTTGATTCATTCCGACAGATTGGCGAGTATCTCACGCAGGTAACGACCGTCCGGCATTTTGAGATCGGGAGCGATTTCCAGTAAGGGGGTGAGGACGAAAGCCCGTTTGGTCAGCCAGGGATGGGGAACTACTAGATCCGGTTCATTAATCACCTGGTCACCATAGAGCAGCAGGTCCAGATCAATAATCCTGGGGCCCCAGTACTCTTCCCGCTTTCGGCCCATGATCTCTTCTATGTAAAGGAGTTCCTGGAGTAGTTCCCGGGGTGACAGGCGGGTATCGATTGATACCACCTGGTTCAGGAATTCAGGCTGGTCGGTCCGGCCCCAGGGTAAGGTGGGATATATCGAGGAGCAAACTACAATCGCACTGGAAGAAAGAGCAGTCAGCTGTTGACGGGCGAGGGCCAGGTTTTCTTCCCGGTCGCCCAAATTCGTACCCAGGCCGACAAAGACCCGATGCTGCGGTCGCTCTCTTTCCAGGCGGACCGCAAAGAACTCATACTGCCCAACAATGGGGGGATGCAGTTTCTTCACGATTACGTTGACCTTAACCACCCGGTTAAAAGCCAAGACCTGCCCGGCGATCCTTTCCGCCAAAGCCTCCAGGAGGTTAAAGCTTTCCTCCTCCACAATATGGCGGACCTCCTGGTAGACCAGCGAGTAATCCACCGTCTTTTCAAGGCGGTCGGTTGCACCTGCTTCTCGCAGGTCCAGGTACAGCCCGAGATCAATCTCAAAGGTCTGGGGATGGGCCCTTTCTTCGGGAGTGGTCCCATGCCGGCCTTCAAACCTTAGACCCTTCAGCAGCACCTCGTCCATGTCATGCCCCCATTATCGCATCCACCAGCATCAGGGCCTGACGGGTCTCCCTGACCTGATGAACTCTCACTATCCCTGCACCGTTCATGACTCCAACCATCGCGGCGGCCAGAGATCCGTACAGCCGTTCGCCCACCGGATTCCCGCTAACCCGGCCGATGAAAGACTTATTGGAGACCCCAAGAAGGATTGGCCGTCCCAGGGATTTTAACTCTCCCAGATTCTTGATCAGGGCCAGATTCTCGGCGCCGGTTTTTCCAAAACCGATCCCCGGGTCGACAATTATCTGTTCCCTGGGAATGCCCTGCTCAATTGCCAGAGTAATAGCATCCTCGAGGTCAGCGATCACCTCAGCCATGAGATCGTGGTACCCACCACCCAGGCGGTTGTGCATAATAACCACCGGTGAGCCATACTCCGCCACCACCCCGGCCATCTGCGGGTCAGCCTTAAGTCCCCCCGGGTCGTTGATTATATCTGCACCTGCATCCAGCACCGCACGGGCGGTCTCGGCCACAAAAGTATCAATTGATACCGGTATGTGCGGCAATTCCTGTTTAAGTCGCTTCAACACCGGAACCACCCGGGAAATTTCCTCTGCCGGAGAAACCGGTTTCGCCCCCGGTCTGGTGGAATACCCCCCGAGGTCAATGATGTCCGCCCCTTCTTCCGCCATTTCCCGGGCCCGCCTGAGGGCAGCTTCCAATTCGCAGTAGCGCCCGCCATCATAAAACGAGTCCGGGGTTACATTCAATATACCCATAATCAGGGTCTTATCTCCCAGGATTAACTCCCGTCCGCCCGCCAGACTCAGTCTCACCCGGCGGTCGGAATCAACGCCCTTTAATACCTGCTCCAGTTCAGCCGCCAGCTTTTTCAGACCAAAAGGCTGCATCCTCAGCTTGTCTATCAGGAGTTGGTACTGACGGAGGGTTCCCAGCAACAGTATGTCGGTATCACCCTCACCGGTAATGGTCCCGCGATTAACCGCCGCTTCACCGCCCTTGGCCAGCATCTCCTGTTTGATAATACCAGCCGCCGGGGCAGGGACCTTCTGGATCTTTACGGCTCTAAAAACGGCTTTGGGAACCATTAGCCTGATTCCCAATTCCTCTGATCCTATTTCTCTTAGATATCTCTCCGCTTCCCGGGTGTCATCAATCCTGATTACGCGATATCCGCTCATAATACTCCTTTTCAAGGTCGTCTGTCTTGTTATTTACGGAATACCTCAAGCCCCCCAGCTCTAAGGCCGGGAGTGTATGCTTTTATTACGTATGTATACTTAACCTATTATTTTTCTGGTCCTGTCTATGCA
>DCTH01000225.1:2274-3906 GCA_002329495.1 Syntrophothermus sp. UBA1445
AGGAATAATCCGGTCTCTTTGTTCTGGTATTTGCAGCAGTCTCCCTTGGCCTCACATTGAGAGCAGGCCCGGGAAAGGTTATCAGCCCGATGCATCCTCTCTCCCAGAAAGCTCATCTCCCGGCTGATGTTGCGGTGCTCATATATCGCCCGGGCGATGATTCTGATCTCGTTCTCATCGAATCCGGCCCGGATCAGCAGTTCGCGGGCCAGGCGGGCACCGTAAGCTGCGTGGTCATCCCCCTCTTCGTACTCCTTCCATTTACCGATATCATGGAGCAATCCTGTCGCGTATATAACCTCCTTGGCCGCCTCTCTGCCGGAAAGGTCGGCATCCTTGATAAAGTACTCAAGGTCCTGGTGCTCCAGAATCAGGATATACGCAATACGGGCCACGTCCACCATGTGTGCTAGATCGTGTTTACAGAAAGGATCATCTTTGGCCGCCATCATGTTGTGGTTTATGTACTCCGCATAAACCGGATCTTTGAGGATGGAGTCAACTCTTTTCATTTTATTCCCTCCTTGACCCTAATCGAAACACCTGCTTTAAGCTCACGAGTATCAGTCCTGTTTCCTGGCCTAACGCATTCCCGGTTGGGATCTCCGACCGCCAAATGATGCTGTTGCGAAAGATCCGGTTGTTTTCCGTAAAATTGCCCCGCCCCAGGAGGTTGACGTAAACCCAGTTATTCCCACTATCAGGGCGGGTTCTACTATTATTATAATACCTCGCGAGCACGATTAATACGGTTCTCCAAATGAAAACCCGGTACCGAACTTAACCTGATGTACCGGGTGAAAAAGACTGTATTAGGGGTTAAACCACCGCTCCAATATCAACATCCTGGCTCTTGGAAGTATCACTTCTAAAATAGACCGGTAATACGACCCTGGGCATCTATGTCAATATGATGGGCGGCCGGGTTACGTGACAGGCCGGGCATGGTAACTATATTGCCCATCAACGGGACAATGAATTGCGCCCCAGCTGAAATCCGGACATCACGCACGGTAACGGTAAATCCCTCAGGTCGCCCCNNGCCCCAGAACCGAAGGATCATCGGTAAGCGAGTACTGTGTTTTGGCCACACAAATGGGCAGGTCTCCGAAACCCATCTGTTCTATACTCTCCAGCGATTTCAGGGCCGGCCCCAGGTAGTCCACCCTGCCCGCGCCATAGATCTCCCGGGCAATGGTCTCGATCTTTTCCGTTATCGGCCGGTTCAGCTCATAAAGGAAATGAAAGTCCCCCGGGGTTTCGGCTGCTTCCATAACTCTGGCAGCCAGTTCGAGGCCACCTTCACCCCCAGCTCCCCAGACATTGGACACCGCAAACCGGGTTCCCATCTCCTCACAGAGGCTGCGGACCACTTCGATCTCCTCCTCGGTGTCAGTAGGGAACCGGTTCAAAGCCACTACTGCCGATAATCCGAACTTTCTCAGGTTCTCTATATGTTTCTGCAGGTTGGCCAAACCGGTAGCCACTGCCCGCTCATTGGGAACGGTTAAATGACTCTTGTCAACACCGCCATGGAGCTTCAAAGCCCGAATCGAAGCCACAACAACCACCGCATCCGGTCCCCGCCCCAACAGGCGGCACTTCAGGTCCAGGAACTTTTCCGCCCCCAGG
>DCTH01000166.1 GCA_002329495.1 Syntrophothermus sp. UBA1445
CGACCCGGGAGCATGTAGAAGCGTTGTTCCGCCTGGGACCGTGTGCTATACACCGGACCAGTTTTGAGCCGGTCAAATCCTGGCCAGGAGAAAGGTGTAATGCAGATTCGATCTGACCTGGCGAGCATCTCGCTCAACAAGATTGGTTTTACCAATACCGAGGGTCTGAAGCTACTAAAAGGCGAGATCGTCTCGGCGGTAGTCGAAAAGGGGATTGGTGAAGACATCTACCAGGTGAACATCAAGGGGATGACGGTGGAAGCCGCTGCTGAGNNCCGGCCAGAACCTGCTTTTGAGGTCAGAGGGAAGCGTTGAGGGCCGCCAGGTATTACGGATAATCAAGCCTGGTGAAGAGTATTCATTAAAGGTCGCATCGTTGTTGCAGGAGATGGGCTACCGGGCTGATGAACGTCTGACGGCGTTGGCTGCCAAACTCATACAGTATGGCCTGCCAATCAGCAGAGAAAACATAGATCGGGTATTAACGTCTACCCGCTGGCTGGGGGGATTTAACCCGTCTAATTTGGAGACCGCTACCTGGGCCCTGGCCAGTGGAATTAAAACCAATCCTGAGATCCTGAACGCCCTGCGCACTTTTTTGACCCAACCGGGGGCGATAAACCAGCTTATTGAACAAGCTTTGCAAAGCCTGCCGGTTGCCCACCAGTTACCGGATGAAGGTCTGACCAGCCTTCGTACCTCCATGCCGTTACTGCAAACCGATACTCTTCTTGCCAATCCGGTTCCCGGTGGAACCGAGAGCAGTGGCACGCTTTCGAGGTTGGAGGGTGGTACCGGGAATGCTTCTCTCCTTCCCAGCCAGAATCTGATAGTTGTGGAGGAACTGTTACGAGCTACCCAGTCCTTAATTAGGATAAGAGACACTGGTGATCCGGCGATGATCAGGCAGGATCTGCAGCGTTACCTGGAATCAAATCAAGATATCATCAAGGCCCTGTCTCTGATTCAGGAAGTGCTGGCCAGGTTTACTGACTCCACCAGGCCGGTTGGAACCGAATTGCTGCACTTGGTGCGCATGGTCTCGGAGGAGATTATTGGTCAGGCCGCCTTTAATTCAGTGGATCAGCAGGCCAGCAACCACTCGCCGGGATACTACTACCTGGCCATACCGGTAATGGTGGATGGAAGAGACCGGGTGATGGAACTCAGGATACATAAGGATGAGAGAGGAAACCGTCCCCTGGATGAACTGGAGGAGATCAGGATCGCGGTTTCACTGGACACTGCCAACCTGGGCCTGGTGCTTTTCCATGTTGCCTGGCATAAGGATAACCAGCTCATTATCCAGGGAGTGGTTGAAAAGAAAGGCCCGAAGGAAGTTATCGAGAGGAATTTTGGTATTCTGGAGCAGCGGTTGATAGAAGGTGGCTTCAGGGTACAGTTTCTCGGGATCAAGGTGACCGCCGAACCGGCAAGGCTGAGGCCGGGACTGCAGACGAAGGAGCCGGGATTACCAATACTGGGGATCGATATCACGGTATGAGTGGATCGTTAATCAGGTTTAAGGGGGCTTGACGATGGATAGGGAGGTCCCGGACAAGAAAGCTGTGGCTTTAAGCTATAACATTGAAGAGGATGAGGCCCCCCGGGTTGTGGCCAAGGGCAGTGGGTTCGTGGCAGAGAAGATTGAAATACTGGCCCGTGAGTCCGGGGTACCGGTGAAACAGGATCGGGAGCTAGTGGAGTACCTCAGCGCATTGAACCTATATCAGGAGATACCACCTTTTTTGTATACGGTAGTTGCGGAAATCCTGGCCTTTGTTTACCGACTGGATTCGCGAGGGAAGAATATATGAAGAGGGAAACCGGGCACCGGGGTGAGGAATTAGCAGCAGCTTACTTGTCTCAACTGGGTTTGGAGATAGTAGAGCGCAATTACCGCTGTCGATGGGGGGAAATAGATATCATCTGCCGCCGGGGAACACTGGTGGTGTTTGTAGAGGTACGGTCCAAAACTACCGACCGGTTTGGCACCCCCGAAGAGAGCATCAATCGAACCAAAATATCCCGCATCCGCAGGACAGCCATGGATTACCTGAGAAACAATTTGGAGGGACAACCCGTAAAAATGCGTTTTGATGTCATTGCGGTAACATTCCAGGACGATAAAGGGAGTATTAATCACATCGAGGGGGCTTTTTGAGTGTTGGATCAAAAAACCGCCTCGCCGCGTCTGGGAGGGCATATATCCATAGGCAAGGGTCTGGAGGCAACGGCCAAGAATGCTGTCAAGATGGGGATCGAAACCTTCCAGGTATTCCTGCGCAACCCTCGTGGCAGCGGCTTCCGGGTATGGGAGGGCCGTGAGATCCAGCAGTTTAAAGATATTCTGAGCAAGCACGGAATTTATCCGGTGGTAGCCCATATTCCCTATATCGTTAATCCTGCCAGTCAGCGGGATGATCTTTATGAACTGGCCCAGCGGGTGATAACCGAAGACCTTAAACGCTGCGACCTCATCAATGCCCCGTATCTGGTACTTCACCCCGGATCAAGAGGAGATGCTACCAGTGAGGAGGCCATTGAGCGGTTGGTTGCGTTGGTGAATAACGTTCTAAAAAGCTATGAAGGAAAA
>DCTH01000055.1:0-3145 GCA_002329495.1 Syntrophothermus sp. UBA1445
GCAGAATTTGATGTCCAGTTTGGTACCATCACCGGATGCATTTGCGGGCACCCGCGAATCGGCCAGCAGTGCGTCAATGCTGGTTTCGCAGAGTTTCTTCACAATTGATCCAATATCTGCAGTTCCAAACTGGGACCGGCGATCTTCTATTGCGGGGGGGACGGTCTTTATCACCTCAATGTTCAGCTTCTTCAGTCTCTCGGCAATTATTATGGTATCTTCCAGCGTTTCTTGGTAGTGAAGTTGCACCATAGATGGGTGAAGCCTTTCTGCGAGTTCGATAACTTTTTCGGGNNCGGCCAGGCCTCGGTGCGGTTCAGATTCCAGGGAACCGGCAAAGGGTATTCCGTGACCAACCCCAGGATATCAACACCCTGCTCCCGGCACATTTGAATATCTTGCTTACGTTTTAATCCGCATATCTTGATTTTGATACGGCTCATTAAGGGTAATCTCCTGTTCCTCCGCTCAATGCCAGATAGCACTCCCGCGGGTCTTCGGCCTGCCAAATGGCGGTTCCAACCAGTACGGCGTCGGCACCGGCGCGAAACGCTGCCTGTGCCTCTGCCGGGGTTCGAATGGAACTTTCACTGATCAGCACGGAGCCTGGCGGCTTGCAGTCGGCCAACATTTCGGTGGTAGCAACGGTGCCGCTGTCAGTTTCGAGCTCGAGGATATTCCGATTGTTGATGCCAACCAGTTGGGCACCGATTTTCCCGGCCAGGATCAGATCCTCTCTGTTATGAACCTCAACCAGAGGTTCCAGTCCGATTTTCAACGCTTCCTCGTACAGCTCTAACAACCTGGAATAATCAAGCAAAGCGCATATAAGCAAAAGCGCCTTTGCCCCGCAGTCTCTGGTGATCTTCACTTCATCCGGGGAAGTGATAAAATCCTTGCGGAGTACGGGAAGCTTTATGGCGGCTGCAACTTGCTCCAGCAGTTTCAGGGAGCCCCCAAAGCTACGGGGCTCGGTTACCACTGACAGGGCCGGCGCACCCGCATCGGCCAGAAGCCTGGCCATTTGCAGCGGTTCGCGACCCCGGAGCAGATCGCCCTCCCGGGGAGAAAAACACTTTATGTCGGGAATGACGGGAATAAATCCCGCCTGCTTTTTGGTTATCAATGCTTCAGAAAAATATAGACTCATAATACTACACCAAAAAAGAGTTGGACATTTCACACAGACGATGCAGCTTTTCTTGTGCTGCTCCGCTTTCAATAAGGGTATTGGCCAGGGCAATACCTTCCTCGAAGCTGGCCGCCCGCCCGCCGACTTTCAGGGCCCCGGCTGCGTTAAGCACAATTGCATTGCGCCGGGGACCGGTAATCGCACCAGAGAAAACTCCTCGAATGGTTTGGGCATTTTCCTCGGGAGTGCCGGTTTTTATCTCTTCCAGCGTACAACGTCTCAGGCCAAAGTCCTCGGGCTGAATCTCGTAGGTGGTGATCTCACCGTCTTTCAGTTCATTAATTCTGGTTTTGCCGAGCAGGGAGATTTCGTCCAGGCCGTCCAGACCGTGTACAAACATGGCATTGGTGTATCCCAGCTCCCGGGCCACATAGGTTACGGTATCAAGAAGCTCTGGCTTGTAAACGCCCAGTATATGTCGGGGTGCAAAAGCGGGGTTAATCAGGGGGCCAATAATGGTATAGAAAATTGTTTTGATCCCCAGCTCCGCTTCCGCCGGCAGCACCTTGCACATGACCGGGTGGAACAAAGGTGCATAGATAAAGGCAATGCCGATTACCTCAATCATCTTTTCCACCTGGGCGGGTGTCAGATTGATATTTACATTCAGGGCCTCCAGGACATCGGCACTGCCGGACAGACTGGAAATGGAACGGCTGCCGTGCTTGGCTATGGGAATTCCTGCGGCTGCCGCCACGATTGCGGTTGCGGTGGAAATATTAAAAGTGCTCAAACCACCACCCGTCCCGCACGTGTCCATCAGATCGTCTTGAACGTCAGGCTTAAGGGGAACGCAGTTCTCACGCATCGCTTTGGCGAAGTAAGCCATTTCTTTCTGCGAAGTCCCTTTCATCAGCAAGGCCACCTGGAAAGCACCGATCTGAACATCACTGACTTCATCATTGTTTATGGAGCTAATGAAGCGGAATATTTCTTGTTCGGACAATTCCTGGTTGTTGGTTGCCTTATTCAGGATATTTTTATACACAACTATCTCCTCCTTNNTCATGCTGCGGATATATTCGGCGACGGGTTCCGCGCTGTCTTTTCCGTATTGGGCAACCAGTTTGACGATGGCGCTTCCAACAATCACCCCGTCGGACAACTGAGCCAGGCGGGCAGCCTGTTCAGGTGTTGAAATGCCGAAGCCGACCGCACAAGGAACTGTGGTGACTTCTCTAACCTTCTGTACCATTTGACCAATGTTCGTGGTGATCTCATCGCGTACACCGGTCACACCCAAAGAGGATACACAATAGATGAACCCCTGAGCTTCTTTAGCGATCATGGTGATCCGCTCTTCTGAAGTGGGGGCAATCATTGAAATCAAATCCACTCCATAGGCCTCGCAGGTATCTGCCAATTCGTCCTTTTCTTCAAACGGCATATCCGGAACGATTATGCCATCGATACCCACTTTGGAACACCGGTTAAGGAACCTCTCTTTCCCGTAAGTATAAACCGGGTTTAAGTAGGTCATAAACAGCAGAGCAACATCAGTTTTAGACCGGACCCGGTCAACTACAGCAAACAGTTGGTCAGTAGTACATCCCCCCTTAAGAGCGCGCTCGTCGGCCTCCTGAATAACTACACCCTCCGCAATCGGGTCCGAAAAGGGTATGCCTATTTCAATCACATCCGCCCCGGCTTCAGCCATGGCGAGAACCAGTTTCTCGGTGGTTGCGATATCGGGATCACCACCGGTAATGAAGGCAATGAATGCTTTGCGATTTTGAAAGGCCTGAGTGATTCTACTCATAAAGTTCCACCCCCCTATATCTGGCTATCGCTGCCACATCTTTATCGCCCCGTCCCGATAGGTTGATGACAATAATCTGATCCTTGCCCATTGTGGGCGCGAGCTCTTTAGCGTAGGCAACCGCGTGGGCACTCTCCAAGGCTGGTATAATTCCCTCGGTGCGGGACAGATACTCGAAGGCCTTTACGGCCTCA
>DCTH01000055.1:3245-3423 GCA_002329495.1 Syntrophothermus sp. UBA1445
GTCCTGGCAGAAGTAGGATTTCATACCGTGGAACACGCCAACACTGCCATTGGTAATCGTGGCCGCGTTCTGCGGGGTGTTTATCCCCAATCCTGCCGCCTCACAACCGATCAGCTTCACCGATGGATATTGAATAAACTCATAGAAGGATCCAATAGCATTGCTGCCGCCACCTACA
>DCTH01000082.1 GCA_002329495.1 Syntrophothermus sp. UBA1445
TAGGGAATTTCACCCATCCCCGAAGAATTAATTCTATTTCGTTGCGATTATGATATCACTCTTCTGGATTCCGGTCAACAAAGATCGACATTTTGGAGACGGTTCTTTACTTGCGCCCTAGAGGGACTTGAGTAATTTTACTGTCTCTCCAGGATCGGCTGATTTAAAGATATATGATCCCGCCACCAGGATATCCACTCCGGCCTCAACTGCTTCCTGCCCGGTGTGTTCGTTGATTCCCCCGTCAATCTGAATTTTCGCTGAAGAGCCAGTCTTCTCCAGCATCTGCCGTAAATCTCGGATTTTGTCGACGGCCAGGCTCAGGAATTGCTGGGCAGCAAATCCCGGGTTCACACTCATTATCAGGACCAGGTCCAGGTCCTTGACCACATACTTCAAGACCTCTATGGGCGTTGCCGGGTTTAGGGCCACCCCGCATTGGATTCCTAAGTCCTTGATCTCATGAATTACCCGGTGGAGGTGGGTACAGGCTTCGGCATGAACAGTTATCAGATTGGCGCCGGCCTGATAAAACGGTCTCACCAGTTGCTCGGGCCGCTCCACCATCAGATGAACGTCAAAGAACATGGAAGAACCGGCCCTCAGATCTGCCACCACCTGGGGACCGATAGTCAGGTTGGGCACAAAGTGTCCATCCATGACATCTATATGCACCATATCAGCACCGGCGTTTTCTATCATCGCTACTCCCTCAGCCAGATGCGCAAAATCAGCGGAGAGAATAGACGGGGCGACCAGGGTCATCGATAGCACCTCTCTCTTTCAATAACCTCTTCCAGGATGGTAAGGTAATTCTGGTAGCGGCTGTTAAGGACCAATCCATCCTTAACCGCATCTTTCACCCCACAATCGACCTCACCGGAGTGGAGACAATCCAAAAAACGGCATTCCTCTGCCGGTCCGGCAAACTCAATGAACAGCCGGCTTAAATCTTCGCGTTTGATGGGTGGGTTATCCACCACGGTGAATCCGGGGGTATCAGCAACCCAGCCCCCGGAGGGCAAGGGAAATAACTCGACATGACGGGTGGTGTGTTTACNNGATTGAGCAGGCTGGTCTTGCCCACCCCTGATGGCCCGGCGATGACTGTTATCTTTCCCTTCATGGAAGCAGCAAGCTCGGTAAGGCCGACACCGATGGTAGTGGAGGTTTGAATTACCGGGTACCCGATACGTTGGTAGTAATCTTTTATACTTTCTACGGTCGGGTTACCAGGCAGGTCACACTTATTGAGGACAATCACCGCTGTGAGATCCAGATGCTCAATCAGTATCAGCAATCGGTCCAGGAGTTTCAGGTTGGGGATGGGCTGGTCGAAGCTCATCACCACCACCGCCTGATTTACATTAACGATGGCCGGCCGCACCAACTCGACGGAGCGGGGCAAGACTTCCTCAATTATCCCTTGACCGTCACCGGTTGCGGTAATCCTTACCCGGTCCCCGACCAGAATGACACCTTTCTTAACTTTTCCACGGAGTTTGCACTCTAACAGTTCCTCATTGAAATCCTGAACGTAATAAAAACCGCTGTATCGTTTCAGGACCAAGCCTTCTTTATACTCGGCTTTGCCGCGGTCCATCATTCAAGTGTCTGCCTTTCCATTTCCTCTCCATCTACGTAGAAGGTGACTGTGGCCTTCCCGTAATACTCGACCTGCCGCGAAACAGTGTACCCTCCCAAATGAGTATGGTTGTAAATCTCCCGGCGGCCTTTACTGTCCACCAGCATTATCGACAGCACCGAGTAATCATTACTGGGTGGCATGGTATACCTGATCTGAGCCGTCTTCGTCGACGGCCCGGGGCCAGTGCTGACTACCACTGAAACCTTATCTCCTTTTTTTACCCTTTCACCAGCGGGGATACTCTGGTCAATGATCTCTCCGGCATAGTATTCATCGCTGGCCTTTTGATCAATCCGGTAAAGTTCCAACCCATCAGACTGCAATTTATCCCGCGCGTCGGCTAAACTCATACCGATCAGGTTGGGCATATTGAGCTGGGTAACTTCTCCGGCACCACTGCTGATGGTTACATCCACCCGCTCTCCCACCGGGACACTCTTACCTCGTTTGGGGCTTTGCGTGACTACTATTCCTTCGGGGGTGTCGGCATCATTGACTTTACTTACCTCGCCCAGTTCCAGTCCTTCATTCTTAAGAATAAAAGTGGCATCCTCCAAAGTCTCACCCTCGACATTGGGAACCTTGACCATTTCCATACCCAGACTTAGAACAACTTCAATCTCCCGTCCCTTTTTGACCGTTTCATTGGCATCAGGACGCTGCGATATGATATGATCCTTCTCCACCTCGGAATGAATTCGATTAACAACTTTAAGTTTCAGACCTTTTTCCGATAATATGTCGGCGGCTGCTTCGTATGATTCCCCTTTCACATTCGGAACCTGCACCTCTTGTCCAAACAGGGTACCTCGCATCCCATAAAGCAGCCCGGCAGTTATACCCAGGATGACCGCTAAAATAATAACATACCCCATAGGCTTCATTTTCTTTTTGCGAGCCACCTCGTAGTCTTCCTCCCCTGTTACCGGCGGCATTACCAGGGTTTTATCATGCCTCCGCTTCTTTTTGAAGAACCCGCCGTTCTTGGTGTTAAGCGCACCTGCCAGTGCCTGTTTCATTTCCTTGGCACTTTGGTATCTATAAATTGGCTTCTTGTCCATGGCGGTCATGATTACTTCTTCTAATCCGCGGGAAACCGCATCGTTTATTACACTGGGGGGAACAGGGCTTTCGTGGATATGCTTGAGCGCCACGGTGACTGGACTGTCAGCGTCAAAAGGAACCCTTCCAGTCACCATCTCATACAGCACGCACCCCAGTGAATAGATGTCCGAGGTAGTGTTAACCGGCTCGCCCCGGGCCTGCTCCGGTGACACATAGTGTACCGAGCCCACCATGTCACCACTATAGGTGATGGTGACACTGTTGGCAGCCCGTGCGATTCCGAAATCAGCCACCTTAGCGGTGCCATCCCGGGTAAGCAGAATATTGTGCGGCTTAATATCCCGATGAATCAAGCCTTTTTCATGAGCCCGAGTCAGTCCGTCACAGATCATAAGGGCAATGCGTACAGCTTCATCAGGCGACAGGGGTCCCGTTTGCTGAATGTACTCCTTCAGATTGGTGCCCTCTACATACTCCATGACAATGAAATTCGCTCCATTGTCTTCGCCAACATCAAACACGTTGACAATGTTGGGATGCGACAGCCGAGCCGCCGCCTGAGCCTCGCTCTTAAATTTCTGGAGCAGGTTAGCATCCCGGGCATACTCTTCTTTTAGTATCTTGACGGCCACAATCCGATCCAGCAATGTGCATCTGGCTTTATATACGATGGCCATCCCGCCATCGCCTATTTTCTCCAATAACTCATAGCGATTTTGAAGAAGGGTGTTCATTTCCCCTATTCCTCCTAAGGTAAGGCTACTAGAATCATAGTGACATTATCATGTCCGCCTCGGTCCAAGGCCAGCTGGAGCAATCGGTGCAGGGCCTGATCAAGATCAGGCTCCCGGGCAGTTATCTCCCAGACCTCTGACGGCTCTATCAGGTCGGTTACCCCATCGGTAGCCATAAAAAGACGGTCCTCCGGGTTAAGTTGGTTGGTAAAACAGTCTATCTCTACCGATTCTTCGGTTCCTAATGCTCTGGTCAGTATGTGTCGGTACCGATTGGTACCGGTCTCGTTATTATTTATTATTCCTTCCCGCAGCATTTCTTCGGCCAGGGTATGATCCTGGGTAATCTTCTGAACCCCGTCAGGATGAATTACAAACAGACTGCTGTCCCCAATGTGAGCAGTATAAAGCTTCATGTTTTTGACAATGGCTGCGGTAATGGTGGTCCCCATATCTGAATACTCCTCAGACTGCCGTCCTCGGGAGAAGATACTCTGGTTGGCTTTCGTTATGGAAGCGGTCAGAAAAGAAAGGGGATGAAGATTTTCTAACTCATCCAAATCCCCGTGAATGATATCAATTGCCATCTGGGCTGCTACCTCACCAGCTTTATGACCTCCCATACCGTCGCAGACCACAAACAGTCCCCGGTTCAGGTCAACGAGGAAACGGTCCTGGTTTTGTCTCCTGACTCTCCCTATGTTAGACAAAACTGCTGCCTGCATAATAGCGCACCCCAAACTTTTCAGATTGTTTTTTATTTCGAGTCTACTGATCCAATTTCCTGCTTGCGTCCGGCAGCGGCCATCCGGCCTTTAAGCTGGCCACAGGCCGCTTCGATATCTGAACCCATTTCCTCTCTCAGGGTGACGTTGACCCCTTCCCTGGTCAAACAGGCTACGAAACGGTTTATGGTATATTGGTCAGGTCTGCGATAGTGAAGTCTATCGGTTTCGTTGTAGGGAATTAAGTTAATATTTGCCAGCAGTGGTCTTACCATTTTGGCCAGCCGCTCCGCATCCTGGGCGGAGGAGTTGACTCCGTCCAGCAAAAGGTATTCCAAGGTTACCCGGCGTCCAGTTTTTTCAATATAAGAGGAGATTGATTCCATCAGGCTCTCCAGTGGGTATCTCCTGTTCATGGGGATGATACGATTACGGACTTCATCGGTGGTCGCATGCAGGCTGATGGCCAGTGTCACCTGCAAGCCCGATTCCGCAAGCTGCCTTATGCCAGGAATAAACCCGGCGGTAGAAATAGTAACATGACGTTGTCCGATGCCAATTGCCCGGTCATCATTGATAATACTTATGGCCTTTAATACGGCATCAAGGTTTAATAGCGGCTCACCCATACCCATAAAAACCACGTTGGTCAGGTATCTCTCGCCCAGATTCTGTTTTTCTCTTTGCTTGAGCTCTCTCTCAACGGCAACCACCTGCCCCACAATTTCACCAGCCGTCAGGTCTCTTTCAAACCCTGACTGACCGGTCGCACAGAACCTGCATCCGACCGGACAGCCTACCTGACTGGAGACGCAAATGGTGAATTTCTTGCCATCGGTCCTGAATTGTGGGATCGCCACCGTCTCAATGCGCTTTTTATCCGCCAGCTCCAGCAGGAACTTGCGGGTTCCATCCCGTGAAACCCGGGCCTTCATCACCCGGGGAACTGTCAGGGCCACCTTCTTATCCAGAAAGTGTCGGAGTTCTTTGGGGAGATTATTCATCTGATAGAACGAATGAACCTGGTGCTTATAAAGCCAATGATATATCTGACGGGCGCGGAATCGAGGCAACCCCAGTGCGGCCATGACCTGTTCCACTTCTTCCAAACTCAGGCCCAGAAGCTCCGTCTTTTCCACCTTATTTCCTCCTCATCAACGATATGAACATGCCATCGGCCTGGTGGTGGGGTGGGAATATGTTCAGGCGACCTTGGGCCACCGACAGGTCACCCGCCGTCAACCAGGCATTGTTTGACATAACTTCGCCAAAATCCATAAACTCAAAGTCTTTATGGCGGCCAATGAACCCTTCAACCACCATGTGATTCTCTTCCGGTTCCAGCGAACAGGTGCTGTAAAGCAGCTTGCCACCGGATCGCACCGTTTGCGCGACCTGATCCAGCATCTGGCTCTGTAACCCGGCCATGGCCGCGATATCGGCTTCCTTTTTGCGCCAGCGCAGGTCGGCTCTGCTTCTTAACACCCCCAAACCGGAACAGGGGGCATCCAGCAAGACCGCATCCGCTTTTTCCAAACCCTTGATTGAATCAAATAGATCCCCTTCCCGGGTTTCCACCATGTTTATCCCCAAGCGCTGGCAATTGGTCATTAAAAGATCAAGTTTATGCTGGTACAGGTCAAAGGCGATGATACTGCCGCGGTTATTCATTATCTCTGCCAGATGCGTCGTCTTGCCACCCACCCCGCAGCAGAAATCATAGACCAGGGTGCCGGGTTGCGGGGAGAGGCTCAAGGGTATAAGCATGGTAGATTCACCTTGCACGTAAAATCGGCCCTGGCGATAGGATGGCAGCCGAANNAAAAAGCGGTACCGGCAGATCGTCAATCACCAGGCTGGTTTGGGCGACAATCCCCTCCCGGACCTTAACCCCTTCTGCCTCCAGGATGGTTTTTAGTTCCCGAACTTCATTTTTCATGCGGTTAGCGCGCACGGTTAAAGGGGGTGCCTGGTTGTTAAATGCCAGCAACCGGCAAGTGTCATCATAACCGTAACGATCAAGCCATCGGGTTACCAACCACTCCGGATGGGAATAAAAAACCGCCAGGTAGGAGACCACGTCCCTGGACGGGTCAGGATACCTGATCTGATTTCGGTTGCGTTCCACATTGCGCAGCAAACCATTGACCAACCCCGCAACGCCTTTCCCTTCAGCGCGGGTCATCTCCACGGCTTCGTTGATTACGGCATAGGCCGGCACGCGCTCCAAAAAGAGGAGTTGGTACAGGGATAAAATCAGGATCACATATACCTTACTCTTGAGCTTTCGTTGGCTTTTGTTCAAAAAAAGATCAAGCACCCAGTCCAGGTGCTTTTTCATACGTATTGTTCCGTTAACCAACTCGGTTACCAGTCCTCGATCCCGATCCGAGAGAGGACAACGTTTCAAGGCCTGTTCCAGGGCCAGGTTGGCATAAGCATTTTCATTTAATACTCGCAGAAGAATTTGCACCGCGAGAACCCGCGCGGTTACCTCCTTACTTCTGGCAACAGCCTTACTCGTCGCCAAACACCCCCAGAATTAAGAGGAATCTCACCAGGTTCAGGAAAGAAACCAGGGCAGCGGCGACATAGGTGAGAGCCGCGGCTCCCAGAACCTTCTTCACCAGGGGGACCTCCTGACTGGTTATATGACCACCACTTTGCAGCAATGCCACCGCCCGGCTGGAGGCATTAAACTCTACCGGCAGGGTAATCAGCTGAAACGCAACCACCGCCGTGAATATAAAAACACCAATAACCGCCAGATCGGGAAAGCCGAACAGCAACCCGATTAAAATCAGCGGAAAAGATGCCGATGAGGCAAAACTTGCCACTGGAACGATAGCATTTCTGATACCCAAAGGAAGATATTTCGTCTCATGCTGGAAGGCATGACCTACCTCGTGAGCCGCCACCCCTAAAGCGGCTACCGAGTTGTTATCATAGACTGAATCCGACAGTCTGAGTACTTTTGAACGAGGATCGTAGTGGTCGGTCAGATTCCCCGGGATTCTTTCTACCCGCACCGCATGTAAACCGCCGCGCCGCAAAAGCGTGGCCGCCAATTCCGCGCCGGTGATGCGCCGGCTGGAAGCCACCTTGGAATACTTGGAAAAGGTACTCTGCACTTTGACTTGGGCCCAACCCGCAAGGATCAGGGCCGGTATAAGTATGATCATTGTCGGATCCCAAAACATAAGTTCAACCTCCTCTTAGCATAGTAACCAGGGCCTCTTCCACCCGGTTCAGATCCACCCTGGTATCATGGCAAGGGCCATGGGGACGCCGGTTCAGAACGCCCATAACCGGCAGAGGATTGGAATCCTGAATCCCCGAGGACAGGTCGCGTTCACAAGCTATGGCTATCACTCCCCGGGGACGGGTCTCGCCAATAATCTTCCGGGCCAGTGTGCCTCCGGTGGCTACTCTCAGGGTCACCCCATATTGGTCAGCCAGTTCCAGCAACCCACAAATATCACATTTACCACAGCGGCGGCAATTGTTAATATCGGTGGTGATCTTTACCGGACAATGGGATTCCTGCAGACAATGAGGGGCCAGAATCACTACGCGACCTTTAATGGCCAGGTTCCGGTGGGTTCTGACCAGATAGTTATTAACCTCTATGAAAGAAGCCCAAATCCTCTCCCTGGTTATACCAAACAATCCTCCCAAGCGAACTGCAATTGGGAATAAAAATGTTGTGGCAATACGTATTAAACCTTCAAATGAGGGGATGTTCTTGGCCCTGATTATGGTAGCAACAATGGCGGTAGTGCCGATTGCCACCAGTATAAATCCTAATAAAAAGATACTGGCCAATCCTATAGTTATGCCGCGAAACAGTGGGTAATCCTGAAAACGAATAAGGTTATACACTCCCAGAAAACCCAGGGCAATAACTGTGAGACTGGCAAATAATAATCCTATGTACAGCCGTTTATGGTTATTCATTGCGATCACCTGCCCAACCGATCACCTTCCTGCAGCTTGCTGCCCTTTAAGAAATCAACCGCCGGAATTCTCTTTTTGCCTGCCTTTTGAACCTCCAGGACCAGCAGTCCCCCCTGACCGGTAGCCACCACAAACCCCTGGTGGGGAATAATACTGATAACTTCCCCGGGCAACCCGGATACCTCTGGTTCTACGATATCGGCTTTAAATATCTTCAGTTTGTCACCATTTATCCAGGTATACGCGCCCGGATCGGGGGCCAAACCCCGAATTTGGTTTTTAATATTCTGGCTGTTCATCTCCCATTTTATCAATTCCTCCTCCGCTGTCAAAGGAGGGGCATAGGTAGCATGGGCATTATCCTGAGGTTTACGGGGATTAATACCCCACTCCACCTGGTCCAGGGTTTCCAGGAGCAGATCGGCCCCAATTTCCGAGAGCCTTAATATCGTCTCTCCGTAATCCTCATCACCTTCGAGCATAATAGCCTGCTGCAGGATTATATCACCGGTATCCATGGACTTGTCCATGTACATGGTGGAGACTCCTACCTGNNCCCTGCCATTATCGCCCGCTGTACCGGAGCGGCGCCCCGATAGGCTGGCAAAAGTGAGCCATGAACATTGATAGCACCCAGTGGCGGAAGGCTTAATATGCTTTCGGGCAGTATCTTGCCATAGGCCACCACCACGATAACCTCCGGCTTAGCATCTCTAATCACCTGCTCAAAATCAGGGGTACGGATGGAAACCGGCTGAATCACCATCAGGCCATACTCAGCTGCCAGAAGCTTGACCGGAGATGGTGTAAGTCGCTTGCCCCTTCCAGCCGGCCGATCAGGCTGGGTAACCACCAGCGGTATATCGTGTCCTGAAAGTATTAGATTCCTGAGTGAGGGTACCGCGAATTGGGCCGTACCCATAAAAACCAAACGCATTAAATCTCCTTCCGGGCCACCCAATCCGCCCGGTCCACAAACAGGATGCCATCCAGATGGTCTATTTCATGCTGAAAAGCCCGGGCCAACAACCCCTTGGCCTCAATTTGCTGCTCTTCCCCCTGCCGGTTTAATCCTTTGACAACCACCCTGGCAGCCCGTTTTACCTTGCCATTCAGATGGGGTACGCTCAGACAACCTTCAATCGCCTTTTCCTGGCCCTCCGATTTTATTATCTCAGGATTTATAAGTTCGTAGTATTGCTCACCATTATCAACCACAATGACCCGCTTTGATATCCCTATCTGCGGCGCCGCCAGGCCAATCCCATCATATTCGTACAGAGTATCACGGAGATTATCCAGGAGTCGCAATATCGAATCGTTAATCTCCNNACCCATCAGGACCACCTTATATATCGCCATTCGTCAGAACCTCCTAACTCGAAACTATATCATTATCAGCGGGTCAACATCGATATCCAACCTGACCCGTGGTGGTAGTCTCCTATCTATTATATACCGAGTTATACCTCTCATTACATCCAAGCGGGGACTCTTCAATATCATTTGATACCGGTAGCGGTTTTTGATTTTCGGGCGAATACAGGGAGCCGGTCCCAGAACATCGATATCGTCACCCAGCTCTCCCGTCATCTCCTCAATCAAGGTCCGCGCGAAATCAGCCTCTTCTCTTACCATTGATTCTATGGGTCCTGAAAACAGCAATTTAATAAGATGGGAAAAAGGGGGATAGCCCAGGGCCATCCGGTAGGCGATCTCCTCCCGGTAAAACCCCTCGAAATCCTCATCCTGCACCAGTTGAAAGAAAGACGCCTCTGGCTCAACGGTTTGAATTACCGCCCGCCCCTTTGATGCTCCCCGCCCGGCCCGTCCGGTAACCTGCACCAGCAACTGAAACGCCCGTTCCCGGGCCCTAAAGTCCGGCAGTCCCAACAGCGGATCGGCATTGATCACCCCCACCAGGGCTACTCCCGGGAAATCAAACCCTTTGGCTATCATCTGGGTCCCGACAGCTATATCGATACTCCGCTCCCGTATACTCTGGATAATCTGCTGATGGTCACCCCGCCCCCGGGTGCTGTCCGTATCCATTCTTATGATCCTGGCTTGGGGCAGGAGGTTATGCAGCTCCTCTTCCACCTTTTGGCTGCCGGTTCCCATAAACCGCAGGCGACTGTTCCTGCAGCGCGGGCACTGCCGGGGTACCGTCTTTTCCTTGCCGCAGTAATGGCATACCACCCGGTCAATATCCCGATGGTAATTAAGGGCCACCTCGCAGGAACCGCAGGTCAGGATAAGACCACAGTTCGGACACAGCACGGTGGTGGAATAACCGCGGCGGTTAATAAAGATAATTGCCTGGTTGCCGTCATGTAATGACTCCCGTAATCCATCCAGGAGCTCAGGTGAAGTGACCTGGTTTCCGGCCTGGTAATTCCGTTTTATGTCAACTATTTTTATTGAACGCTGCCCCGTGGGTGCTATCTTATGATTCAATCTCAATAAACTATATTCGCCAGTCTGGGCACGGTAGAAGCTTTCCAGCGAAGGGGTGGCACTGCCCAATACCACCACCGCATTGTTAAGTTCGGACCTTTTTATGGCCACTTCCCGTGCGTGGTAACGGGGAGTCTCATCCTGGCGAAAGGACGGCTCCTGTTCTTCATCGATGATGATAAGACCCAGGTTCCTGAAAGGAGCAAACACCGCTGACCGCGCCCCCACTACCACGTCAGCCTCCCCCTGTCGGGTTCTCAGCCATTCCAGAACCCGTTCCGAGTCGGTCAGCCGGCTGTGAAGGACACTCACCCGTGGTCCCAGCCGTTGTTCGAAAATGCTGGTAATCTGTTGGGTAAGTCCGATTTCCGGGATCAGGACCAGCGATTGTTTGCCTCTCCGGCGCGCCTCTTCAACTGCTTTCAAGTAGACCTCGGTTTTTCCGCTGCCGGTGACTCCAAATAGCAAGAAGACCCGATTTTCCTCGTGGTTTAACGCTATGGATATGCTCTCAATAGCCCAGGCCTGTTCCTGATTGGGCAGGGGGTCCTGGTGCAATCCCGGCCTTACATCCTGTCTTATTATCAGACCCTTGGCGACCAGCCGTTGTAAAACCGATTGCCCCACTGCCTCAACCGCTTGCCGTTCGGGAACCGGGTCCTTACGCTCTTTAAAGAACCTTAAGGCCCTGGCCTGACGCGGAGCTTTTTTTCCGGTTCGGGCTATGGTTTCATCAGAAACGTCAGGGGACAGGGCATATTGAACCCCAATGGGATAGGCCTCTTCATAGGGAGCTACTTTGATCTTGATCTGACCATTCTGGAAAAGCTCCACCAATTCCGCGGCAGAAAGATCTGCCTCCTTCCAGGAACACCCCAGTTTTTCGTCCATTCCCACCGGCAGTGGCTCACCAGTCGCGGCATCACCCGGGACCATTATCTCTTTGCTGGGATCATCGAGAGCCGACGGGAACATGGCCTTGACAACTCTACTCAGGGGGGCCATATAATAATCCGCCAACCAGCGCGCCAGAGCCAACATCTCCGCATTGAGAAGGGGTTCCTCGTCGAGAACATCCAAGATGGGCTTTAAACCGCTGACATCGCCACCCGGGTCCACCTCGAAAACAAAGCCCCGGGCCACCTGATTCCCCAGGGGTATCAATACCCTTTTGCCCGGCAGAACCCGGTCCTGTAATGGTAAAGGCACCTGGTATGTAAAAAAGGATTCACTGTGGGGTATTTCAACCAGCACTTCAATGCGCACAAATAACGCTCCTTTATGTTATTGGTGAAGTCTGGCGACGTATTTATGCATTCAAACTAACGGATTATTACTTTTCGCCGGGAAATCATCTTTCGGATTTATGTAAACAAAGGCGGGTAAGCCCCGCCTTTTGTAGTATAAACTGATGCTGTTCGATGGCAGATCATCTGGAAGCAGCCTGGCGTAAGGCCTCGGCTTTATCGGTCATCTCCCAGGTGAAATCCGGATTTGGCCGTCCAAAGTGCCCATAGGCAGCGGTCTTTTTGAAGATCGGCCGGCGCAGATTCAAGTCCCTGATAATGGCTGCCGGTCGCAGG
>DCTH01000022.1 GCA_002329495.1 Syntrophothermus sp. UBA1445
CATGAGCCCAATACTCTTCCGCGAAATGCCCAAAATCTACACGGATGATAACTTTCGTCCGATGCACGTCGCCATGTTGAATGTTACACCCATGGACAAGCATGGATACTTCTGCCTGGGCCTGGGCGCGGACACCACATTGGCCATCGCCCACAATGCCGCGCGACGGAGGCGGGAGGGCGATGATCGTTATCTGGTTATTGCCCAGGTGAATAACAAGGTCCCCCGCAGCCGGGGGTTAAACTATATGCACATCTCGGAAATCGATGCCATTGTGGAACAGGATCAGGACCTGGCGGTGCTTCCGGAAGCCCCTCCGCTGACTCCAGAGGAGGAAATCATCGGCCGTTACTGTGCAGAATTCGTCAAGGACGGTTGCACGATTCAATTGGGTATCGGCAGTATCCCCAACGCGGTGGCCAAAGCCTTTCTTGATACCGGAGTCAAGGATCTGGGCATTCATTCTGAGATGGCCTGTGATACCATGATTGACCTGTGCGAGTCCGGGATCGTTACTAACCTCCGCAAGAATTTTATGCCCTATCGGTCCATTTTCACCTTCGCCATGGGTACGCAAAGACTGTATGACTGGATTGATGATAATCCAGGGGTTGAATTCCACCCGGTTAATTTTGTTAATAACCCTCATATCATCGGATGTAATAATAATATGGTTTCCATTAATGCCTGCCTGCAGGTGGATTTAACCGGCCAGGTCTGTGCCGAATCCATGGGCTGGAAGCAGTACACCCATCCCGGCGGACAGCTGGATTTTGTGGAAGGAGCGTTTGAGTCCCAGGGCGGAGTTTCGATCATCGCCACCCCTTCTGTTGCCCGACCAAAAGCCGGCGGAGGTAAAGCGATTTCAAAAATTGCGACCGAGATCACCCCGGGCGGAATTGTTACCACTCCCCGAGCTTGTACTGATTATGTGGTAACCGAGTATGGAGTAGCCAAAATAAAAGGCCAGTCGGTAAGTAAGCGAGTCAAGAATATCATCAGCATAGCTCATCCCGATTTCAGGGATGAACTGGAATTCGAAGCCCGACGCCGCAATTTAATCTAGCAGTACCGATTTAACGATTGACAATAGGCCACGGCCACCGGAGGTTGTCTATGCTGGCCGTGGCCTATTTTTATGGCCGGTGTTGCCGGGGTTTGGGGTCCTGACCGCATGAATGGACTCGGGTCAGCGGATAATAAGGTATGTCGTTCAAGGGGGTATTACTGTGAAGATCACCAAAGACAGTACTGTGGGGGAAGTCATTAAAGCCAACCCTAAGGCTGCTGAGGTATTCCAGGGGATGGGCATGAAGTGTCTGGGATGCCCTTCCGCTTCCAGTGAGACGGTGGCCAACGCGGCGGAAATACACGGCATGGACCTCCATCGTTTGCTGGAAGAGCTTCAGTCGGTGGGCATGGGAGAGATGTCCAAGGAAACCCGGGCCATGGCCCAACCTCATGGGGCGGTGCTGCAGCGGGACAAACAGACCTATGCTATCGTGCCGCATATACCCGGTGGAATAACCGACCCGCAGACCTTGCGGAAGATCGCTGACGTGGCCGAAAAGTACCAGGCAGCGGCTTTGAAAGTGACCTCCGCCCAGCGCATTGCCATAGTGGGCTTAAAGCCCGAGGATGTTGAATCAGCCTGGAGCGAACTGGGCATGGACCCCGGTCACGCTGTCGGCCTCTGCCTGCGCAGCGTCAAGATATGTCCAGGCACGACCTTCTGCAAGCGGGGGCAGCAGGACTCAGTAAGCCTGGGACTGGAGATCGACAAGCGCTACCACGGTCGGGACCTTCCCGGCAAAACCAAGATTGCCGTCAGCGGGTGTCAGAATTCCTGTTCGGAACCTGCCGTACGCGACATCGGCATCATGGGCACCCCGAAAGGATTCACCATCATGGTGGGGGGAAACGCCGGCCTCAGACCCCGTTTGGGGGATATCCTGGTTGAACACCGCGAACCCCAGGAGGTTCTGGATATCGTCGACCGGATTCTTGAATACTTCCAGCAGCATGGCAAGCGCAACGAGAGGATCGGCCGGATGATTGACCGGATTGGTCTGGAGACCCTGCGTGCAGCCGTTCTCACGGGGGATTATGAGACTTCAGCGGAAACAGTTCAACACTGAGGTGAAGCGAGCAGCTCGCCGGTAAGGTTGAGCTGCTCTTTACATACCTAGAACCCCAGCATATTCATTCCGGTGATGGCGTCGAGGGTGCGCTTGGCGTCGCTGTTTACAATCTCCAGAATGATCACCTCTACCACCAAATAGGTCTCGGCATTCTCCCGTATACACCCGGTTCGAATATCATCCCCCCGTCCCAGGGAGGCATGGAGGCGAATCTCCGGTTCGTGGTTTTCATTACAAAAAAGAGTGCCAATCCCCACCATCTCATGGGCATCATCGAATTTCTTCCATACTGGGGAAGGAGGTACCACGTCCTCGCGTGGTCCAACTACCAATGAAGCCTTTTGCACAGCTCCAATCATAAACAGAACCGCAGCCGTCAGGTTTTCCCTGACCGCCAGTTCCCGCACTGCACTAAGCAGATCATCCCCATGTTCTATCTTGGCGATAAAAACCCGTCCCAGATTACCTTGGCTGTATTTCACATGTATCAGCTCCTTGCTTACCAGCTAGTGTCGTTACAGGAATCCCAGGACCACTCCAGCAATTACGAAATACAGGAGTAGCCCCAAAAAGTCGGTAATCGATGTTATCAGAGGACTGCTAGCTACGGCCGGGTCAAGTTTCAAGCGGGTCAGGATAAACGGCAGGGTAACACCGATCAGACTGGCCAGCAGAATAATTCCCACGGTAGTCAGGCCAACAATGAGGCCAATTTCCCAGCCACCACGTACAAATCCGAATACAGTGCTGAAGATACCCAGGGTCACCCCCAGTGATACCCCCACAGCNNGATACCCAGAGTCACTCCCAGAGATACCCCCACCACCAGTTCCTTCATCAGGGTAGAGAACCACTGGCCTAACTGCAGGTCCCCGGTGGCCAAGGCCCGCACCATGAGAGTAGCCGACTGCGCTCCCGCGTTACCACCGCTGCCTAACAGGAGGGGGATAAAGACGGTCAGTGCTATCACCTTCTGCAGAGTCCCCTCAAAGAGCGCCACCACTCCGGCCGACAGCAGGCTTACAAAAACCAGAATCACCAGCCAGCTGACCCGCTTGCTGTAAAGCTCCCAGACACTGGCTTCCCGGTAACTGGTGGTCAAAGGTGTCACCGCGGCCCCCTTGTAGATATCCTCAGTGGCCTCTTCCTCAGCAACGTCGAAGACATCGTCGAAGGTGACCAGTCCTATCAGAACCCCGCTGGAATCAACCACCGGCAGGGAGAAGAGGTCATACTTCTTCATGGTGTATACTGCTTCTTCCCGGTCATCGAACGCGGAGAGGCTGACAAAGGAATAGCTCATGATTTCTTCGACCTTCTCCTCCGGTTTGGCCATGATGAACCGGGAGAGCTCCAGGGCGTCCAGGAGCTTCCAGGATGAATCGACGACATAGATAACATGGAGGGTTTCGCTCTTCTTACCCTTAATCCGGCAGTGCTCCAGGGCCTGAGCTACCGTCCATTCCGGACGTACTGCAACATAGTCAGGTGTCATCAGCCTTCCGACACTGAACTCCGGGTATCCCAGGAGGAAGCGCGCCTCACGCAGATCCTCAGGGCTTAACAGATTGAGCAGCCGTTGGGTGACCTGTCCCGGCAATTCTTCAAAAAGGGTGGTCCGGTCGTCCGGCGCCAAATCAGCCAGCAGATGCCGGGTCTCCTCGTTGGTCAAATCCTTAAGCAGGGCATTGCGATCCTCTTTTTCCAGGTAGGCAAAGACCTCAGCCGACATCTCCCGGGGTATCAAGCGGAAAGCCAGCACCCGGTTATTCTTATTAAGTCCCAGCAAAGCATCAACGATGTCGGGAATCAGCCAGTCTTCCCAGGCTTCGTTGCGAAGCTGCTGAAACTGATGCTCGTCGATCAGTTCTCTGATCCTGGTTTTTAAATCAGACATAATAATCCCTCAATTGGATTAAATATAGGCCACTGCTTTATTCTAGCAAAAACTAGAAAGCCAATCCATTATAGCTTGATACCAGCCCCACTACGATATGCAGTCACAATCCAGGCAGTACATCGATATTATCATACTTTCGTATCTTCATGTAAAACAGTTCCGTACTTCTCATGACCTTAAACCACCTTTTCCAAATTCCCATCCCGGGAAATTAATTCCATGCTGAAAGCTGTAATGTTTTGCAGCGTATTATTAATGAGCTCATTAGGAGGGTTCTTCATATGAATCATTCAGACGAGGCTTTGGCCGATCAGGTCATAAAAGGCAATCTTGCAGCCTTTGAAGAGTTGGTTAACCGTTATCAGAAACCGGTCTTCAAGGTTGCCTATCGTATGGTGGGTCAAAAAGAAGAGGCAGAAGACCTGACCCAGGAGGTTTTTATCCACGTCTATCAGAAGATAACTTACTTCAACCCGACCAAGAAATTCAAGCCCTGGCTTTACCGGGTGGCAGTTAACACCTGTATCAGCCGGCTAAGACGCAAACAAAAGGTAGTCTTCCTTAATTATGATGATGCGTTAACCGGAAGTGTAGGGTTTGACGCCATCCCCTACCCCAGCCCGGATAAAAATATCGAGAAACAGTACCTCCAACAGGAGGTGCACCAGGCGGTTCTGGAAATGCCGGAAAATTATCGGGCTATGATCATTTTGCGTTATCAGTTGGATCTCACCAACACTGAAATCGCTGAGGTCCTTGGTATTACCAAAG
>DCTH01000226.1 GCA_002329495.1 Syntrophothermus sp. UBA1445
AATATTTCTCATTTGATAATAAATCCAGCAATGTAAATCCAATTCAACAAAAGCGGGGGGGGAAAGCACATGCACAAGCCGACCCAGCATCTGCCCATCTGGCGTGATAGTGAAAAAGACTGGGATGTGGAGTTCGAGCAATACCTGGCGGAGAATAAGACTTTGGCCTACATGATGCTGAAGAACGCCAAGATTTTCAAGGATGCGAAGGTGCTCACTCAAAAGAACATCAAGGGGGAGTGGGAGTCTCTGACCTGGACAGAGTTCGGGGAGCAGATTACCGCTTTGGCCAAGTCACTTATTGATATGGGCATTAAAGCTGGTGATATGTGTTCGGTATTCTCGGTTAACTGTTCCGAATGGGCCATCTCTGACCTGGGAATACTGGCTACTCGGGCGGTGTCGGTTCCTATCTACGCCACCAACTCCAAAGAGGAAGCCGAATACATTATTAACGATGCGGAAGTCAAAGTGGTCTTTGTCGGCAATCAGGACCAGTATGATAAAGCCCAGCAGATCATTGCCGATAACAAGTACCTGAAGTTCATTGTTGCCATGCAGGACAATATCGAGATCTCCGGAGATAAAAGCGTCTACCTGAGCAAGCTTATTGAGCGGGGGAGAATTCTCGATAACGGCAAGGAGTTTGAGGAACGGCTCAATAATGTTGATCCGGATGATATTGTAACCTTAATCTACACCTCGGGGACCACCGGTAATCCCAAAGGTGCCATACATACTCACCGGAGTTTTCTGAACGGAATCTTCCCTTCCATGCGTTACCCCGAAGCCGGTCCGCATTACGTTTCCCTGTCACTCCTGCCCCTGTCGCATATCTTTGAACGACTGTGGTCTTATGGCTGCATGAGCGTCGGGGTGCAGATCGGTTACTGCCCTAATCCAACGGATTTCCTGGAATACATGGTTCACTTCCGACCTCACTTTTTGACCAGTGTTCCACGGGTATGGGATAAGGTATATGGTACCATCCACGCCGGGATGAAAAATGTGGGAGGTATGAAATACCGGATGTTTGAATGGGCCAAGGGTGTAGGCATTCAGGCTTACAGGTCCGACAGCTACGGCCTTAAGTATAAGATCGCGGATAAACTGGTATTCAGCAAGATACGAACCATGCTGGGTGCGGAAAACTGTAATATCTATCATGTCGGCGGTTCAGCTTTTGCCCCGGATGTCAATGAGTTCTTCCAGGCAATTGGCATCAATATCGCCATGGGCTACGGCTTGACCGAGTTTTTCCCGGTCTGCGTTGGTTACCGGGATAACGCCATCCCCGGGTACTGCGGGTGTCTGCTCTCCATGACCCAGGTGAGGATTTCCGATGAGGGAGAGGTTCAGCTTAAGGGTGGCATGTCCATGACCGGATACTACAAGAACCCGGAAGCAACCCAGGCGGTTTTAACCGAGGACGGCTGGTTCAAAACCGGCGATGTAGGCGAGTTATACCATAAAGAGAAAAACGGCGAGCGACTGACATACATCAAAATAACCGACCGGATAAAAGAGCTCATCATAACCGCCGGTGGGAAGAATATCTCCCCGCAGCAGATTGAATCCCTGGTGGGCAATGAGGTGTTTATCTCCCAGTTCGTCTGCATCGGTGAAGGCCGGAAGTTCCTCTCGGCTCTGGTGGTACCCAACTTCGTGATGCTGGAGGACTACTGCAAGAAGAATAATATCGAATATACTTCACCAGAGGAGATTATAAAGAATCCGGCGATTTACAAGTTTTATGAAGGCCTGATTGAAGAAAAGACCAAGGCCCTCGGCCAGGTCGAAAAGATCAAGAAATTCATCCTGCTGCCGCAGGAGCTGACTCAGGAGGCCGGTGAACTGACCCCGACGCTTAAGCTGAAACGAAAGTTTATCGACCAGAAATACAAACCACTAATTGATCAGCTTTACGAGGAATAGCATCACTTCACACCGCGTAAATACGGCCGTTCAGTGAATGGCTGTATTTACGCTTTAACTGCTGCCAGTCACCCCGGCTGCTTTCAGATGCTGCTTCTGGTCAAATCGCCTGCGGCCGTTTACGGCCTCAAATACCAGTATTCACACCAGGTTTAGCTTATGGCTGGCCCATTCGGCCATCTCTCGTACTTTGGGATGGCTATCGTTACAGGCGTCCAGGATGGGCTGACGGTATCTGTCGTCATAGCAGTTAACCATGGCATTGATCGCTTTAGTTTTCCATTTCCAATTATCGCTCCGCTTGATGTACCAGAATTTTGGTTTCAGTACCTGCTCTAGGGTCTTTTCGTCCATCTCCAAAATCTTCTCCAGCGAAATCAATGAACTCAGTTCGCTTAGGCCGGGGTATTCTACAGTCTCCTGCCAGCGTCCGTGGTTCAGCGGGCAAACATCTTGGCACACATCACACCCGTAAATCCACCGACCCAGTTCGGCCCGGTGTTCGTCCCGCATCAGATCCCAGCCTTCCCATGTGGTTATACAGGAAATACATGTTGATCGGTTCATCGCGTACGGCTGAGACAGGGAACCGGTGGGACAGGCCATGATGCAGAGGTCGCATTTTTCAGGACATTCTTTCAACGTTGGGATTGCCTTTAACTCGAGTTCCCGGTCGATCAACCACGCCGCAAGGTTAACCCACGATCCCAATTCAGTGTAGAGAAAGTTGTTCTTTCGTACCACTCCGAGCCCGGCCTGCTGTGCAGCCCAACGCAGGGCAGTAATGCCAAATTTTCTTTCCGTGGCAACCTTTAAACCCAGTTCTTTGAGGTAATCCTCAAACCTTACACTATCCTGGTACTGGTCGGTCTGCTCGTCAAGCCGGCCATCAAATAGGTAATACTTACCGATCAAGCCCTTTAGGTTTTTCGGAATAATATACCTGCCGTAGTGTCTGACACAGACCACAATTGATTTTGCCCATGGAAACTCGTCTTCCAGGTGAGCAAACCGAAAAAACCCTTCCATGGCCGGCCTGACCTCGGGAAAAGCCTCTATCCGTTCACTGAGCTTCTGTTCGTAACCCGCCATATCTGCGATCTTAATAATGCCGCATTTTTGATATCCCATTTCCAGCGCGGCGTTTTTTATTTCCCAAGCTAATGAACTCATTGTTCTCCTCCCCCGGTATGTTGGTTTCTGAACTACTTATCATTGTGCCATAAGTTTAGACACTTTTTGATATTGAAAGATTTTTGTACGGTTACGCGCCGGTACGTTATGTAAATGGTTAAAGAATTACCGTCGGTTAAAACGAGTCTAACTGCGCTCTGGGGTTCAATAGGATAGAAAGGATTGTCACCCGTGCTATGTGTGATCCGAGTCAATTATAATTAAGAGGAATGTGGAATTCAGCTATCTTTAAGCTGCATAGTGATCTACATACTATTTAATAAAAAACTTGGATATGAAGCACTATGAAAAGATTTCTGATCTACAACCGAATCATCCTGCTGGTAACCGCCATCATCATACAGCTGGTGGTAATGTTTGAGGTTATCCTGCGTTTTAATCAATACTTTGAGGTATTCTACGGTGTCAACATCGTCATCGGTGCCCTCGCATTTATATGGGTCCTGAACAACAAAAGCAATCCGGCCTACAAGATCGCCTGGATTGTTCCCATCCTGTTGTTTCCCATCTTTGGCGGGCTGTTCTACCTCTTCTTCGGCGGCAACCGAACCGGCCGACGGGCGCGGGAAAGAATGAGGCCTATACAGAACTATACGAAAGAAGCGCTGGCCTCGGTCACCAGCTGTTTGGAGTTGATCCCCGGCCAGAACACCGACGCGGGCAACCAGTCCCGCTACATCCAGCAGTACTCCTTCTATCCACCCTACCGCAACACCGAGGCCGTATACCTGCCCAGCGGTGAAGTGAAATTTGCCCGGTTGCTAGAGGAACTGCAAAAGGCGGAGCGCTTCATCTTTCTGGAGTATTTCATAATTAATGAAGGCTTTATGTGGAAAAGCATCCTCAAGATCTTGAAGAAGAAAGCTGCCCAGGGGGTCGATGTACGGGTTATCTATGATGATTTTGGCTGCCTGGCCACCCTACCGTATCAATATGATAAGGTGCTGGAGAGTATGGGCATCAAGTGCGGGGTTTTTCATCCTCTGATTCCAGTGCTCTTAAGGAGGCACAACAACCGGGATCACCGCAAAATTGCGGTAATCGACGGACACACCGGTTTTACCGGAGGCATCAATCTAGCCGATGAGTATATTAATCGATTCGAGAAGTATGGCCACTGGAAGGATGCCTCTATCATGATCAAGGGGGAGGCGGTGTGGAACCTGACGGTCATGTTTCTTTCCATGTGGGATTATGTCAAAGGAGCCAAGGGAGATCCCAAGCCTTATCGACCCGGCCAGGATCCGAGCATTACCGTTACCGACGACGGCTTTGTACAGCCGTTTGGTGACAGTCCACTGGACGATGAACCGGTGGGTGAACTGGTCTACCTCAATCTAATCAACCGTGCCAAACATTATGTCTACATCACTACCCCATACCTGATTATCGGTCATGAGATGGTGACTGCCCTCTGCCTGGCGGCCAAAAGCGGCGTTGATGTACGCATTATTACCCCTCATCACCCGGACAAATGGTACGTGCATATGGTATCCCGGTCCTATTATCGTACCCTGGTGGAAAGCGGGGTGAAGATCTATGAATACCTGCCGGGATTCATCCATTCCAAGACCTTTGTGGTGGATGATGAATACGGTGTGGTCGGGACCATCAATCTGGATTACCGCAGCCTTTACCTGCATTTTGAGTGCGGCATCTGGCTCTATCGCTGCCGTTGTATCGGGGACATGAAAAGGGATTTTGAAGAAACCCTGACGATCTGCCAGGAGATCACTCAGGAGGACTTGCGCAGGATCCACTGGTCGAAAACGCTGTTGATGTCGGTCTTAAGATTGTTTGCACCAATGATGTAATATAGTGATGCATCATGGGGGCAGTCCCCATGATGCAAAATATGAGCGACAGCGCCTTCTATCTCATTTGCAATCAGACTGTCGTGTTTTTCGGTCGCGCCTACTTGCTTACCACCGCAATTGCCTCAATTTCAATTATGGCTCCTTTGGGCAGCGCAGAGACCTCTACACAGGATCTGGCCGGGTAATTGTCCTTAAAGTAACTACCGTAAACCTCATTTATGGTCTGGAAATCATTCATATCCTTAATATACAGAGTGGTTTTAACCACGTGATTCAGATCACTGCCCCCGGCCTCAATTACACTCTTAAGATTCTCCATGGCTTGCTCCGTCTGAGCCTTGACATCCGATGACACGATCTCCCCGGTTGCTGGGTCTAACGCAATCTGTCCCGAGGTGTAGATCATATCTCCCGCCTGTACTGCCTGAGAATAGGGCCCAATGGTTGCCGGTGCCTGAGCCGAGTTAATAATTCTCTTTGTAGTCGGGTTGGAGCAGGCGGTTAAAAACAGAGTCATCAAAAACAATAAACCAATTACAAGAGATTTCTTCAATTCTCTCACCTCTCTCATTAATGCCGGATCCGTTCGATCGTCGGTGATTGAACTGTACTTGTGCGCAGGTGTTGAAGATCCTAATTAGTGTCTTTAAGCAATCCCTCTTGCTTTAATAAAGCTTCAGTTGAGGGTTTTCGCCCGACAAAATCCTGAAAAAGTACCATGGGGTCAACTGAGGCTCCCTTGGATAATACTTTTTCACGAAACGCTTCTCCAGTTTTTCGGCTCATGATGCCCTGCTGTTTAAAAACCCCATAAACATCAGCTTGCATCGCGTCAGACCATATATAACTGTAATACCCCGCGGCATAAGAGTCATTATCAAATAAATGGCCGAAGTTTGGACTGATAAGGATTCCCGGTTGGGGCGCAAGGTAATGGGTATCCTTGAGAATCTGGTTCTCAAAGTCTCCCACCGCGGTGTTAACTGGCTTAGTTATCGTATGCCAGCCCATGTCCAGCAGTGCGTACTGCAGCTGACCCATAAATCCAGGAGCATTTAATACCGTCCGCATTTCAATTAAACGATCAATGGTTTCATCAGGGAGTGGCTTCCCGGTTTTGTAATCACGGGCAAAGAGGTGGAGAAAGTCTTTCTCATAAGCCCAGTTTTCCATCAGCGTTGATGGGAGCTCCACGAAATCCATGGCAACCCCCATAGTTGAGAGACTCGCATAGTTGACATTCGATAGCAGAAAATGCATTCCATGACCAAATTCATGCAGAAAGGTTGTCACATCGTAAAAGGACAGCAATGAAGAACCATCTTCCCCCGGAACGGGAAAGTTATATACCAGGTTGATCAGGGGAAGAATATTCTCCCCATCATTCTTCGCCTGATACCTGAAGCCGGTAGTCCAGGCTCCGGCGCCCTTCCCATCGCGGCAGCAGAAGTCCATATAGAGAATTCCCAGCAGCCGGTTATTCTCGTCGTACACTTCATAGACCTCTACCTCGGGATGGTAAACCTGAATCTCTTCATTTTGAACCAGGCGCAGGCCGTACAGTCTTTTCGCCAGTTCAAAAACCCCCGCCTTAACCTGGTTTAGCTCAAAATAAGGACGTAAGGCTTCTTCGTCAAAATTGTATTTCTCCTGTCGTAACTGGTTGTCGTAATAAGCAATATCAAAACTGGCAAGTGGTTCCTGCAAGCCTTTGCTTTGGGCGTACTCTTCAATCTCTTTAACGTCTTCCCGGGCCGCCGGCAAAGCAGTAGCTGCCAACTCATTAAGAAAATCCATTACCGTCTCCCGGTTTGCGGCCATCCGCCCTTGCAAAGCCTTGTCCGCATAACTGGAAAATCCCAAAAGCTGAGCCTTTTCCAGTCTCAGGTTAACAATTTCCTTCAGGACTTCGCGGTTATCGGTTTCCGGAGTCATCATCCCAATAGATCTATGAATCCTACGCATTTCCATGCGTTTTTCCCGATTACCGGCCTGGCTTAGGAACGCAGATACGGTAGGATAGTCCATGGTGAAATACCATCCGTCCATACCTCGGGCTTTTGCCGCCTGGAGAGCATTATTTACCAGACTGTCGGGCAGGCCCTGCAAGTCTTGCTGGTCGGTGATGAGCAGGTAGGCGGCACTGGTGTTTTTCAGCAAATCGGCTGAGAACTGGCTGAAGAGGGTTTCCAGGCGACCATCAATCTGACGCAGTCTGGCCTGCTGACCTGCGGCCAAGCCAATTCNNACTCTAACAGCTTCAGCTGCTCCGGAGTTAGTTCCCGGGCGTCGGCCAGCTGGCGGGCCTGGGACACCCGTTCAAAGAGAGCCTTATTAAAGAAGATATCCTTCTCATGGTTGGAAAGGAGTACCACCGCTTCCTCGGTTACTTTTTGCAGAGCATCAGTGTTGGCAGCGCCATTAATGGCAACCATTATATTGGCAATCTCTTCGCTCATGTTAAGTCTTTCCAGGGGTTCTANNAAGCTCGGAGTTTCCGGGTTATGTACAATATTCTCAATCGCCTGTCGTTCTACGGCCATAGCATACTCCAGGGCCGGAACAAAGTGCTCTGGCTTAATCTCGGCCAGAGGAGGAGTAAGCGCGTCTGTGCTCAGGTACCGCAGCAGCGGGTTAGGGCTCTGGCTCAGGTCACCAATGTAGATACTGCGGCTTTCCGGGACCCAGAGCACTGGAATGTCCATCTGCTCAAATATTGCGCGGATGGGCAAATAAGTCCGGTTCTTGATAAGATAGGGCCCTGCCCCTTCCGTCGAAAGCTGGTCGGTACTGTTTTTCCCGTTTATGTACACCTGGATCTGCAGGGCTTCCCCGGTCTCAGCAGCATCGACCGCCCAGGTGCTGTTGGTTCCAGCAAATAGGGCCATGATAACCAGGACTACGATCATGCAGCTAATACGCCTGCTTTTTTTCATCGCCAATGACAAAAAGACCAACTCCCCTCTTACGAATTGTTTACAACTAGGACATGCAGGTATTGATATCGCACTGGCCTCTCTAAGACTTCCGCTGCGAATTCACCGGCTGGATGACATGTTTATGTCCTGCTTGAGGTCCCGGATGGCGTATGACAAAAGCGTATCCAGGCTTCTAAGATAATCAATTCGTTCCGGTGAGGCATTCGTTTCCGACTCCGCCTGTTTCTTAAGCTCCTCCTGTTTGATTAAGGCCCGCTGGTACATTTCCTGAGTTCGGGGCTGGACCTTCTTCTTCCGTAGAGTTATGTAGAATAGGTATCCTGCAACCGCAAAAAAGCCCTCGAATAGTGCGAACATGACCCACAGTTCGTTCGCCACCAAAGAACGGCCAATATCTTCAGGCTGGCGCAGTTCTCCCAGTTTCCGGGACCTGCCGGTGCCAAAGGCATAGACGGCTCGAAAAGTAAAGTAATCCTCAGGGCTAATCTGCACGGCTGCACGCAGCACATTGGCAATCTTACTGTCAGCAAACGTCCGCTTCGGATTCCGTTGTGCCGCATCGACCTCGGAAATCACTTCCTCGACCGATTGCAACGTCTTAATTGAAGTAAAATTCAAGTCCGGAAACATCATATTAATCCCAGCCTTCATCTTTATTTGACTATACAGTTTATTAATACCACGATAACAACAAAAAACCCTCCAAGTTGGGGAGGTTTTAAAACATCTAAATACCAGCAACTGTCGGCCTTACACCACCTGGCTTACTGCAGCCCAACTGGTAGTTCTATCCGTTATCGGAAGCCGATCCAAAAAAGGCATCTCAGATGGGGTCTATGGTGAGCTACTCCCAGGTTTCACCACGTATATAAGTATGATAAAGTTCAGCCTGTTAAATACAAGGATCTTGTTCGACTAATTTGTCGGCGGATGCAGGAATTGAGCGAGTATTGGTTAATCCATCTATTATTGGGCCGGTTCGTGCCAGTTGGCGTTAACCGGAAAATGGGAAAGGGGAGAAAGTGATGTCTAAAGAGGACGTAAAGAAGTTTTTGGGTTTGATGCGGGAGAATAAGGACCTGAGTGTTAGAATGGCTCAGGCGCTGAACTCGGGTGATACTGAAGCTCTGGCCAGGGAGAACGGTTTGGAGTTTACGGAGGCGGAGTTGCGTGAACATCTTGCAGCAACAGGAAGCAATACAATTGAGCTCTTGGACAGTGCGCTGACGGCTGCGACTGGTGGGTTATTTGATAGACTTTATTACGCCTACTGCACCACCTGTAATATGCGTCTCAATGATGGTATGCTTCCACATCGGGAAGCAACATCAATTGCAATAAAACACGGGACAGAAACGGGCCATTGGACTGAAATCCGGTATTATTAACAAAAATGAAAACATCAGGCGCATTACGGCCAAGCCAATGCGCCTGATGTGATAAACCGCCTCTTCTGCCAGCTTATTTACTATTCGTCAGCTTGTCATCTTCAATAAGTCCTTCAGTTTCAGGCGGGTGCCGTAATGAAGCACCGCTGCGGAGTAAATTCTTATTGAAAGCCAGGCAATGAAAACAATCGTGATCACTAAAGCAACCAGAGACGCTCCAATCTGCCAGGCCGGAACATTATCCGCCAGTATCCTGCTGGGCATGGAAAAGGGCGCGGAAAACGGGATGATGGATGCTAGAACTGATACCTGCCCCTCGGGTGCTAACAGTGAAAAATACCCCATATAGAATGCCGCCAAAGCTATCATGGAAATAGGCATTATGGATGAATTGACATCTTCGGCCTTGCTAACCGTAGCCCCGGCTACCGCATTCATCATCGCGTAAAGTGAATAGCCAAGAATGAAGTACAATACAATCATTGCCACACTAAAGGGTGTAAAGCCAGAAAGATCAAGGGTTTGACCCGCTATGGCAAAGTTCTCCGGGAAGGTCAATTTATAGGTCAGAACCCCGACCAGTACCACCAATGATAGCTGTATCAGGCCCAGGAGTCCCATCGCGGCACTCTTGCCCAGAATTATCTTTGATGGTTTGGTTGATGTCACCAGCAGTTCCATTACCCGGGAGGTCTTTTCCGAGGCCACCGACATGGCCACTCCATAGCCATAAAAATAAATGGCAAAGAACAGCAGCAAACTCATAACAATGCTGGAAATTCGGCTGTTCAATATTCCTTGCCCTAGTTCGTTGACATTGAATGAGACATCAGTTTGTGCCAGGGCCGATGTTTCAGCCGGCACCCCGGCAGTCGTCAATAAGTCAGTTACAAAAATGCTCTTAATAACCCGGCTAAGGGCAGCAGGATCAGCGCCATCACCAGCTTGTTTCACATAGTAATCGAATGTCGGAACCCCATTGTTTGCCGCCAGCACCAGCAGCGCACTTTGCTCATCGGCTTTAACCTTGTCCTTCAGTGCATCAACATCATTAGCAGTTGCCGGTTCGAACTTTGTGTTCGGGAAAGCCAGGCCGAGCTGTTTCAGATCCTCTTTCAAGATATCCCCGGAATCAACCACATAAACAATTCCCCCGGACTCTTGGTCAACCTGGGCCCCCTGCTCGGTTTTGTCTTTATTGTCAAAGTAGGTGATTATAGCTGGCAAGCTGATCACTGCCACCGTCAAGAGCAGGGTGATTACGGTTGAGATGATAAACGACTTTTTACGTGTGTTTTCCCAGAAAGTGTAGCTTAAAACCGTTAAGAATTCTTTCATTATTGTTCACCAACTTTGTCAATGAATATCTCATGCAGAGAGGGTTCCCGGATTTCAAACTTATCCAACCTTATCTGGGAAGCCATGATTTTATCCAGCAGGCGGTAGGCCTCGGCATCAGATTTGATGGCCAGTTCGAAACCCGCCGCAGTCCTGGCTATCAGCTTCATTCCCAGATCGTCGATGAGCCTGTCTATNNCCCTCGCCGCCACTGACGTTGAGATTGGTCCTGCCATAGCTGGCCTTGATCTGTTTCAGATTGCCTTTTAGGACTGTGGTTCCAGCTTTGAGGATAATGATATCTTCGCAATAATCCTCGATGGAGTGCATCTGATGACTGGACATAATAATGAACTTACCCTTGTCAACCAGCTCATAAATTACGCCTTTGAACAGATCAGTGTTAACCGGGTCCAGACCGCTTAAAGGCTCGTCAAGAACAATCAATTCCGGATCATGCAAGAGAGCGGTTATGAATTGGATTTTTTGTTGATTACCTTTGGACAACTGCTCTGCTGTGAAATTGGCGTACTCTGATACTTTCAGCCGGTCAAACCAGTAGCCAATGGCTTTTTTTACTGACTTGCCGTCCATGCCCCGTAGTTTTCCGAAATAGGAAAGCTGGTCGACGATTTTGGCCTTAGGATACAGACCTCTTTCCTCTGCCAGATAACCAAATCTCACAGTCTCCCTGGTTACTGGCCGGCCATTCCATTGAATGCTGCCAGCGTCCTTTTTCAGGATCCCCAGGATCAATCTTATGGTAGTAGTTTTACCAGCCCCATTGGTCCCCAGTAAACCGAAGACACTGGGCCGGTTAATCCTAAAGGAAATACGATCAACGGCTGTATTCTCGCCGAATCTCTTAACTACTGAGGATACTTCTAACGTCATACTTATCTCCCCTTTGACAACCTGTCCCCCGATATTATACTTCTTATTAAATTTGTTGTTGATAGTCAATTTTTTAATTAATTCCCATGTCGATCATACCCGGGGTAATGAATAAAGCAAATCCCCCCAACTGGAATATATCGACAAGCACCAAACGGTAACCTCAGTTCAGCCAACAACAGACCTATTTCGATTATTCTATTAAAAAGACCCGGGAGCCAAGCACCCGGGCTTTCTTAATCAGTTCACTNNCAGTGGGACAGGGGACCCTGTCCTCTATCCCACTCTTAGTTCATTACTTTCTTGGGGAAGAACATAGTCATGTCGGAAAGGGGTATGTGCAGCATATTCTCTGGATTGACGAGGGCCAGAACAACAACCTCTTCTCCGGAATACTCCTCTTTGTAGGAACCAATGACACAGATGGTCATCATTACCCCATTGAGGTAGACACTGAATAAATCTCCCCTGTTCACGTTATCCCCCCCATATGATCCCATCCACCAGGACTTGCTTAACCTGTGATCTCACCTCGAGCGGGTGACCATCAAAGATCACGATATCCGCTTTTTTACCTGGCTCGATGGATCCTAATTCCTGATCCGCTCCCAGTATGTGAGCGGGATTCCATGTTAGTGCTCTTATGGCGGTCTCTTCGTCCAATCCCTCTCGTACCGCCAGGGCTGCACAAACTCCCAGGTATTGAATTGGAACCACGGGATGATCGGTAATAAGACAGAACTCTATCCCTGCCTTCTGCAAGACCGGGATGTTGCGGAAGGAAACCTCCTTCATTTCAACCTTGGCCCGGTTGACCAAGAGTGGTCCCAGGCATACCGCAACTCCGCGGCGGGCTATTTCATCAGCCACCAGATGGGCTTCGGTGCCGTGCTGCAAGACCAGATCAATGTGGAATTCGTCCTTGATACGCAGAGCGGTCAGGATATCGTCAGCCCGGTGGACATGCAGCCAGAGCGGCATCTCCCGACGCACTACCCTGATCAGAGCCTCTAGTCGAAACTCCTCTTTGGGCTGGAGTTGCTGCTTTTTTTCACTGTGTTTAAGCGCGGTGTACAATGCTTCACGCAAGAGGGCGGCATTACCCATCCTGGTTTTGGGCGTCTTGTTCTGGCTGCCGTAGGCCTTCTTGGGGTTCTCCCCCAGAGCCGCCTTCAAACCCCAGGGGTTACGGTAGACCATCTCCGGAAGAGAAGGGGACCACGATTTAAGCAGTACCGATTGGCCCCCGATTACGTTGGTGCTTCCCGGGTGGACCATTAAACGGGTTACCCCGCTCCTCATGGCATCATCAAAAGCCAAATCTCTGAGATTTNNACAGGTATGGTGTAACCGGGTCGGTAGTCTCGTTTATGTCATCGCCTTCAACCGGGAATACCTCTTCACCGATGCCGACATGACAGTGAGCGTCGATGAATCCTGGAGTAACGTAACACCCTGCAGCATCTAATACCGTGGCGGAAGGAGGAATGGCAATATCCTGTCCTACCTCCTTGATGGTGGATCCTTGAACCAGAATAATGCCATCTCTAATTATTCCTTTCTTAACTGTTACGATAATGCCGCCTTTGATCGCTATCAATGGCTGTTCTCCTCCCCTTTGATATTGTATGACTCAATCCAAGGGCCGGTTCGCGTTCAGGCCCTCCATTATTTTCATGGCTAAAGCTCCNNCCAGCTACTAGCCTTTATTTCAAAGGCTCCCTGTGGACACAGCTCCTGGCAACAGAGGCATTGAATGCATTTATTCCGGTCAACTGCCACCCCTTTTTTACCCGCATGAGGAGTGATAGCCTGTACCGGGCAGGAATCCCGGCAGATGTTGCAGCTTGTGCATTTACGGGCATCACAGTAGGGCAGGTGCTTAAGTCTCTGCATGACAAACCGGGTGATTCCAGGTGGATTCAACTCAAACCACAGGTTGGTGGGGAATCTGAAATTTGCAGTCACCGGGAAGTTGAGCCTGTCCCCCACCAGGGAATACCCGGACAGGCTGGAACACATTCCTCTATTTTCCGCCTCTTCCAGATAGCGAACCCGTCTCGGATCCAGGCCAATCGCCCGACAGCAGACCGCATCCACCAGGACCGGGTTGACTCCCGCCACTATCAATCCGATGTTCACCGGACTGCCCACTCCCGGGCCATTCCCTTCCATCCCCACCACGCCGTCGACAATGCTGAGCTGAGGGGTAAAATTTTGGATGATGTCCACCAAGAGGCGGCTGAAATCCCGAGCCGACGGGGCCTGACTGTGATAATCAGCTTTGCGCGAGCCGGGAACTGAACCATACATGTTCTTGACCGCCCCGGTATACAGGGTGGCGCTGTGGGTTTTGAGTTTGGGGAGATTTATGATTACGTCCGCCTCCACCACCGGACGGGCCACCTCCAACTCCGTAAGGTAGCGACCCGCAACTGGAACACGTGAGCTCCCGGCGGTGTCAAAATTAACCGCGGTTATGCCAAGTTCTTCGCAAATCCGGGTCATACCGGAAACACGGAGCGAGCGCTCGGTAGGATAGTGTCCCCCTACCAGTCCCCCTGAGCTGTCGCCGATCATCACCCTGGCACCCAGGGCCAAAACCCTCCTGGCCACTTCCTTTACCACTGCCGGATGAGTGGTTACCGCCGCCTCCGGTTTCCGGGGTGCGAGCAGGTTAGGTTTAAGCAACACCAGATTCCCCGGTTTTACTATCTCGGCCAGGTCAATATTCTCAAACACCTTGTCCAACGCGGCTGCCACTTGGGCTTCCTCGTATGATTCACATCCAACTACGATTACTTGCGAGGTCACGATGATCTCCTCTCTGTCTGATTCAGCTTTTTCTTTCGTTATAATGATTACTAATCTTTGCTTTAATAAAACTCCGGAAGGTATACGCAGTGCGTAGATCTATCCTTGAACATGATAATCCAATTGTCAGCAGTTTGCTCCAGCCTTGCCCTCAGTCGGGTTGGCTCTTTTTCCCGGCCTTTACCAGCCCCTGAAACAATCGGGCCGACAGCTCATCCCGCATGGCTTCGGGATGCCACTGAACTCCCAGGATCCAGCTTTTTTCCGGGTATTCCACGGCTTCCACCACGCCATCCCGCGCCCGCGCGGTGACGATGAGTCCCGGTGCCAGGTTACCGATGGCCTGGTGATGAAAGCTGTTCACTCTGACAGTTTCCCGCTGAAACAGCTGGTACAGGGTACTGGCCTTCTCCAACAATATATCATGAAAGGGATGAAATCTGGGAGCACGTTGACGGTGGGCAATGTCGGAATGCAGATCCTGGATCAGAGTTCCACCCAGGACCACGTTTAAGACCTGAATCCCCCGGCAGATAAAGAGCGCCGGTTTGTCCCTTTTTATGATCCCACTTACCAGGTCTACCTCAAATCGGTCGCGCAGGGGATCAATCTCACCCAATCCCGGCTCCGGGTCCGCTTCCCAAAAAGCCGGGTCGATATCATCGCCCCCGCTCAGTATATAACCATCACAGATATCCAGGTAATGATCCAAGATCTCAGGTGAATCAGCCGGCGGCAAAATCACCGGGGTCCCTCCGGCACCCTCTACCGATTCCCAGTACCCCGGCCGCAGGTAATACCGGTACCCACCTTCATCGAAACCGCAGGTTATGCCAATCAATGGTCTCACAACTGCACTCTCCCTGAAAACACTTCTAATCCAGTTTACGCTAGCCACCTGACCTGCATACCCGGCTAAGAAAAGTGAATCAAGGGGAAGAGGCAAGTCGGGGACGGT
>DCTH01000108.1 GCA_002329495.1 Syntrophothermus sp. UBA1445
TTATTCACACAAGCTGCTAGTAAATAATCTACAGCCATATACTTGCCTTCTACTGCTCTACAGCTATTCAACTAACCTGATTAAGCTGCCAGTTTTATCGCCTTTACGATCACCGTCGCGGCCTCAGCCCGGGTAGCAGTTGCCTGGGGCCTGAAGGTGTTGTCTGGATAGCCGCCTATAACCTTATGGGCACTGGCTGTGATTACCGCAGGTTTTGCCCAGCCGGATACCTTGTTGGCATCGGCAAAGGCCTGGCCTTCCGTGACCGCTGTAAGGCGGGCTGCCTTGACAATCATGACAGCCATCTGTTCCCTGGTTATTGGGTCGTCAGGACCAAAGGCTGAGTCGCTGTAACCGTTTACTATTCCAGAGGCTGCGGCAGCAGCGATGGAATCCTTGGCCCAATGATTAGCGGTATCATTAAATACCTTACCGCCGGTGGCGTCCAATTTCAGCGCCTTAACCAGAATACTGGCAAATTCGGCTCTAGTGACACCCCGCTCCGGTTTAAATGTCCCATCCAGATACCCTGTGACCGCACCAGATGCTACCAGTTCCTCTATGGTTTCCTGTGCCCAATGGCCTTTGATATCTTTCAAGGTTACTACCGGTTGGTCCTCTTCAGCTTTGGCAACAGCAATGACAGCAAACTTGGTGAAGTGCATAGCCTCTCCACTTACCGTCCCGGCCGTCAGGTCTACTTTGACATTCTTCAGTGGAACCCACTTGTTTTCCTTCTCATCCAGGTAAGCGATACACAGTTCATACTTCGAAGTATCCACCTGAGATCGGTTAAAGGTCATGGTGATCTTCACCGGCTTGTTAAAATCGCCGGCTTTATCCTTGACAATTTCCAAGACCTCACTGACCAGTTTGCTGTCTTTCGCAACCGGTAATTTTGAGACATCAATAACTTTTTGAATGGATACCTTAATGTCCTGATCAGTCGCACCCGCAGGTATCTCTACTGTGGCACCATACTCAGAAACGGTACCGCCAGTTCCCGCAATGGATTGCTCCTGTGCCGCACCCTCTGAACCGCTTGCAGTACCGGTTGTAGTAAACTCAAAGCTGGTCTTTACCCCCAGGGTGCTGCCATTGTTCGACTCAAAGTTTGCGTCAAGTTCCACCACATAAGTTGTTGCTGCTTTAAGATTGTTAAACATCAGTTCTAACCGGCGGTACTGAGCAGCTTCACCTGATCCCTCTTTGATATAATTGTAATTTGACCAGTTCACTTCAGCGCCGGAGGCTTTTTCATAGACGCGAATCATGGTCAGGTCTTTACTCAGTTTTCTGTCAATTCCCTTATCAAAGTCGAACTGCAAAAGGGTGTCGTTTGATGAAAGCCTTACTTTATTGAAGTTCACTACCTTAAAACCGCCGACAGTTCCAGTGCCTTCACCCGAACCGTCACCCGAACCATTACCTGAGCCGCCACCGTTGCCACCACTGTTGCCACCACTGTTGCCACCACCGTTGCNNTTGCCGCCTCCGTTGCCGCCTCCGCCTGAAACGGCTTGTTCATAAGCTATGAATTTGGTAAAATGCTTGGTCCAGATGACCAGGTCCTGTCCTTCATCCTGTTTACCGTCCTGCACATTCTTTCCGATCATTTCCTGATCAACCAAATCCTGAACCCTGGCCTCGATTGTGGTGTTAATGGGATTAAAATTACCATTGAAATAGAAGCCCGCATCCTTTCCAGCCTGGCCGGGAATAATTAGCTTAACCGGCTTGCTAAAGGACAGCGATGAATCACTGGAACCTACATCGATAACCACCGTAATTTCCTTGACGGTTTTGCCTTGATCAGGTTCCACCTGAACAGTTTCCCTAGGTACAACCTTGGGTACATTAATATTTCCATCCCAGGCGGTAGAACCGGTAACTGTTGTCCCTTGAGGTATCTCAATTTTTACCGGTGCAGGGCTTATGGTTGTACTTGCCTCAATCTTCAGCTCGGGAAGAGCCTTGGTGGTCTTCTCGTCACCTGATGCTGTTTCCATGTGCTGGGTTAAACTGATCGTGGCATCGGTAACCTCTTCAGGAATATTTATGGTGGTAGCATTCGTACTGTCGGTAACCGCCAGGTTCTTGTTGTTAGGATCGACATTAACCTGTGAATCGTTCAGGGGTCTATATATCTTCTGAGTAACGGTTCCATTGTAATAACCCGTGGCCTCAACTGCTATTTGGTAGTCCCGGGCCTCTGTAAATACCCCTTCAACCGTTATCTTCCCATTACTTACGGTATATTTGCCACTGTCAATGCTGGTTCCGTCAACCTTAACCCCGGTGATGGCATTTCTCCAGTTTGCATCATCCGTAAATGTGATCTCTATAGCCTGTTCCAGGTAATTATTGGTAGTGTCGGCACTCAGGGTTGGTGGTGTTGCATAAACTGTTCCGATCTGAGTCGTAAAGCTCTCCACTATGCTGCCATCCTCAGCTGTAAGGAGCGGCACGGAATCACCACTGGAAGTGTAGCTGATGCTGACACCCTTGGCATCGTTTGCTTTGTTGGCCAAAACCAGTTTGATTTTCCCTACCGTATTGGTCTGTTCTACCGCCGTAACGGTGTTCGTGACATTATCAACCGTCACTGTAAACCGGGTTTGCGTTCCGGACGGATCTGCCAGGGCTTTGTTAAAGGTCAGGCCGATATCACCCTGTTTAGTGATTTCCGCCAGAGTGCATGCAGGTGCCTCCGCATCAGCGCCGGCAGTGATAAAACTGAAAGTGAAGATTTTTCCCAAAGTATACTCGCCATTATTGGCCGCAAATTCAGGGTCAATTTCCAGAACATACTCAGTTTTCGGGGACATCTGTGCCCGAGTGGCTTCCTGCGGAGCAAATATTAGCATTCTGGTTTTCGAGGCATCATCCAGCCCTGATTGGCCGGTGCCACTGCCACCCCCGGTGCCGCCTCCACTGCCACCCCCGGTGCCACCTCCGGTAGAAATGTAAGTAAAATCACCGGCAGCAAAAACACCGTCTTCATTCCCCACATACGGTGGTTGGCCTAAATCCAGGCTGATCAGGCTACCACTAACCTTTTCCACCAGGCGGATGCATTCCAGGTTCTGCCGAAGATTCTTATCCACACCTTTGTCAAAACTCCAGGTCAAAACCAGGTTATCCAGATCTACCGGATTAACCAGTTCATAATGGTGATAATAATCGGTTTCCCCTTTGTCTACTGCCTGGGGAGAAAAATTGAAAGCCAGACCACCCCCACCCGGGGTAACTACTTGGGTTTCCAGGGCTGCTCCGGCAAAGTCCATGGTATCATAAGGAACCACTTTAAGCTANNTATAAGGAACCACTTTAAGAACATATTTATGTCCGGCATCTAAACCACTGAGTTCATAAAATGTCTGGCTGGACAACCGTGCTTTCTCAATACCGTCTACGTATACCCGGTACTCAGCAAAATCAGTTTTATCCGTTACTTCCGGCCAGCATAAAGTCAATCCGGAGTCACTTATCCCCTCTACTGATAAAGCCGCCCCGTCTGGCCAGGTCGGAGGGCTGTTATCCTGAATGCCGGTGTTGAATCTGAAATGGTAGACCTTGCTTAGATAGTCTGGGTCTTGACCACCGGTATGAAACTGCGGGTCTATGGTTATTTCGTATTGCTTATCCGGCTGAAGATATTTTGCAATATCGAGTTCAAATCTAATAAAAGTTTTACTCCAATTGCCGCTTTTACTTAGTTTGGCAACCTTAAAATCACCAGAGGTTATCAGATTAGTCAAAGTGTCGTAATCTTCGGTGGCAGAGTATGCTGGCCAATCGCCAGTGCCGCTACCAAAGTTTGTTGTACCATAATCCAGCGGGATTTCCACATTATCGGTAAGATTAAATAATCTAAACGCACTTATGTGATCTCTGGCATCGGTCTTATTGAACCCCACCTGCATATACCACAGAAACCGGTCTTTGCTCGGATAAATCATGTTGTCATAAACAAAGAACTCCTCAAAAGCGGTTGTTTCCACCATACTGGCTGCCGGGGTGTAAACATACCTGTTACCATCCGACACCGGAGGACCTTGGACAAAATCGAAAACAGGCCCAGTGGGGGTTGTTATTGCCAAACCTTGTAGAGAATTGACATCCCCTTCCCAGTTGCCACCTACTGCCTCAACTACAACATCATAACGATAACTCGGTTTAAGTCCGCTTATGTTTAATTGCAAATCCGTCGTGGTGTCAGCGTATACCGTTTCGGTTACGCCCCCGGTCTTATTGCCGATCTGCAACCGGTACTCACTGGCACCAGTCGCCTCCGGCCAGCTTACCTTGAAACTGTTGGTCGCAATATCACTGAAGGTTAACTGCGCCAACTCTCCTGCCTGTGCCGTAAGCGGTACCAGCTTAAGGCTATCGCCGACTTGTACCGGTGCCAGACTGAAAACCATCGACATCATGAACACCAATGCTGTCACGATGGCTATCTTCGACCTGGTCGAGCCTCTTAAGTACAAAATTATTCGCCTCCCCACTCTTCTTCTCAAATCATTTCTGCATTCAATTCTCTAACAGGAAATTACTCATCCCTCCCATTCTGCAGCCAAATCCCTTCTTTCACCCCCTCTTTGCACCTTCCAGGTAAACCACCGCCCTATGCCGAACATTTCTTGACCATATCGGTTTCCCTGGAACCTTTCCGCCCGTTGACAATAAAAAACCCGGCGAAAGCAGTGCCGGGAATGGAATTTATCATATTAAAAGGCGAGTCGTGGAAGACAGACTCGCCTTTTAATAGCATCCAGTAATATGGCTTCTCCTTTCCACCATGGGAGGCATACTCGTTTCCAGGTATACCCTGTCGGCCTGAGACCCCTGGCATAAGCTGTAGGGTCAAAGGCTCGGAAAAACTATGTAAATATGTATGTTTAATTTTGCCCGAAAAATCCGATTAGGCAGTTAATTAAACATCCGCCGGTTAGGAATTCTGCATATTCTAATAATCCAATCACAAATCTTTATTTTATACAGTCAAATTACATTCCCGCTTATGACTATGTATAGTGTAAAAGAACCGTTACTGGGAGTCAAGGAAAGTCGGTGCAGCAGTATTGTCAGTCAGCGATAAGGTTGCAGGGGTAACATTCCCGCTGCTCATTTATCCCCTAAAGGGGTGACCTTTCCGCTGACTATTGATTGGGACATGCGATCAGTCACCAGGAGACCGTGGAAGGGGCTTCAGGCGTTATCTACTTTCTGGTCGTGCAGCCACACGACAACCTTGTCATAGTCCTCTTCATTCCACTGCCGGACCTTGGCAATCTCCCTCAGGGTCGGTCTCTCTTCCCCGTCAAAAAAATAGGAGTGCACAATCTGGGTCTCCGGATAAACCTCGATAATCCCCCAGCCCTTTAGCTTGGGATCACCGGTATAGTCCTGGACTTCCTCAGGATTCAGAAGATACTGATAGACTACTTGTTCATCTTCAAAGATCTTTTCCAGTTCCATATTTCTTTCTCCCTTCGTAGGCTCGGTTTCTCGATTCTGGGCCGATTAGTCCTTTTAAGAAAACGTAATTTATCTGGTGACAAAACTCTTAGCAATAAATTAGCACTGGTCAAGTCCAGATTCAAGCCCTGCCTTCTTGAGCCCGGAGCCAGTCTTTGTAGGGCAGCCTTCACCGCCGGCAATCTGTTATAATTTTATGTGGTTTTATGAATTGCTCAATAGGTGCTGATAACGAACTGTTATTTAAGAGTTCCAGCTGCCAAAGATCAATTATCGGGGGTGTTTTAATGCTTTTCACAGGCTATCGGCAGGAATACCGCAAGAAGCTTATAACGGCAGACCAGGCAGCCGGTTTGGTTCAGTCGGGGGATAAAGTGGGACTGGGGGAATTTGCCGGCAGACCCGCAGATTTTCAAAATGCCCTGGCTAAACGCAGAGATGAGCTTTACGATGTCGATATTCATTGGGCATCGGCTCTTAAACCGGATGATGCAGTTCTGGCGGACCCGACCCGGGAACACTTTCGATGCCATGCCTGGTTCTTTGGCGGCGTTGACCGGGCGATGGGAGACCAGGGCCTGATAGATTACGCCCCCTGTCAATTGGGTCACAAGCATTATCAACAGGTCCTGATGGAGGATTGGCCCCTGGATGTCTATGTCCAGCAGGTTAGTCCCATGGATGAACATGGCTTTTTCTTCTTTGGGATCAGTAACCTTACCAGTTTCGATTTCTGCTTAAAATCAAAACTGGTGATCCTGGAAATCAACGAAAATATGCCGAAGATTCCAGGGGGCTCGGAAGAGTGCATCCATATTTCCATGGTTGATTATATTATCGAAGGCACCTCACCCCCGCTCCCGGAGCTTCCCCCCGCCAAGGAGCCCACTGCCGTTGACCAGGCTATGGCCGAGCTTTTGCTCGAAGAAATCCCGGACCGGGCTTGTCTCCAGCTTGGCATTGGCAGCCTGCCCAATCTTCTGGGCGAATTGCTCTGTAAGTCGGGCCTGAAGGATCTGGGCATTCACACCGAGATGTTCTGTGATTCCATGTTCAGTCTTTTCGAGGCCGGGGTCGTAACCGGGCGCTACAAGAACATTGACCGCTGTAAGATAGTCTTTTCATTTGCCATGGGCACTCGTGAAACCTACCGGTTTATGGATGGAAATCCGCTTCTGGCCAGTTATCCCTGTAAATACACCAATAATCCACGGACGATTGCTTTGAATGACCGGGTGGTATCAATAAACAATGCCTTGACTGTTGACCTGTTAAGTCAGGTATGTTCCGAAAGTTCCGGTCCTCGGCAGATTTCCGGTACCGGCGGGCAGTTGGAATTCACCCAGGCCGCCTGGTACTCCAACGGAGGAAAAGGTTTTCTGTGTCTTTCCAGCACTTATACTGACAAAACCGGCCAGGTGAGGTCACGCATCGTGCCCACCTTGCCGCCAGGCAGTGTGGTTACCACCCCACGCACCTGCGTTGATTATATCGTTACCGAATACGGTAAGGCGCGTCTTAAGAACAAAACCGCCTGGGAACGGACCGAACTGCTGATCGGCCTGGCCCATCCTGACTTTCGGGATGATCTGATAAAAGAAGCCGCGGCCCAAAAGATTTGGCGACGCACTAACAAGATAGGATAGCTGGGGTCAAAGACTCCCAACCCGTCAGTTCCTCGGGGTTGGGAGTCGCTTTCAATTCAGAAATTCTGGTATATGAATGTCTGGTAATCCCCGGTTGAGAACAAAACAATAGCCACGATCACCAATGCCCAGAATAGAGCCTTTGCGAAATCGGTCATCCAGCCCCTCATCGTTTCCTGCCTCCATTTTCTATTGACCCGGTTCAACGGGCCATCAACTGCTTTTTCTCCTGGTGCCCAGGCTCCAGACGGGGCCCTTCATCCCGTCCGCCTTAGCTGAACATCCGCACCAGGACATACAGGCTCTGGCTGGCATCACAGGCAAAGAAGATCCAGCCGATATTAACGAAATTAAAGGTTATAAGGACGCTTACCACCGCCGCCGGTCTTGACTCCAGGAGGTTACCCCAGCGACTCAGACCTGGCAGCAGATACTTCCGGTACAGCCGCAGGACAATCAGCCCTCCGGCATGGTACAGACCCCAGAAGACGAAATGCCAGCCGGCTCCGTGCCACAATCCTGTTACCGCCATCACTATCAGAGTATTGCGGATTATGAACCCCAAGGTGCCCCGGCTGCCCCCCAGCGGGATGAAGAGGTAATCCCGGAACCACCCGGTCAGGGACATATGCCAGCGTTTCCAGAAATCCGAGACATTGCGGGCCAGGTAAGGCCAGTTGAAGTTCTCCATGATCCGGTATCCAAACAGGCGGGCGATTACGATCGCCATGTCCGAATAACCCGAGAAATCAAAGTACAGCTGGAAGGTATAGGCGAAACTGGCCAGCCAGTACTGGGCAGCGGTCAGATCCGGCTGCTGCAGGAGGAGTGCGGTAGCCGCCAGCGAATCCGCCAGGACCCGCTTCTTGAACAGGCCGGACATTATGCGGGGCAGACCGGCATACACATCTTCGAGGTTGAATCCTCGCCAGGGCCGGTGGGGTAAGGCTTCACCGGAGCGGGCTTCGTCCGGGTTCCCATCAGTCCCGTTGGCCGCGGGCCTGTCCGACTCGTTACCATGAGCAAGCGATTGGGCTCGAAGATCTTCTGCCCTCAACTCCGGCCGGTTGCACTCATCCCGGTCGGTGCCCTGCATGGCAGCAGTCTGTGCCTGGAAAGGCTGAAACCTTTCAATCGGCCCGGATACCAGTATCGGAAAAAAGAAGATGTAGTTCAGAAACTCCACCAGGTGGTGACGGGGGATCTTACCCCGGCCGATGTCGACCAGATAATGAATCATTTTGAACGTAAAGTAGGATATGCCCAGGGGGACAAATACCTCCGGTACCGACAGCCTGGACACTGATAACGGACGCAGCAGCAGGTTAAGGGTTTCCGCCAGGAAAGCCGCATACTTGAAGTACCCCAGAATCGCCACCAGGGCCACCACCAGGCCCGCGACCAGCCACTTCCTCCCGCTCTGACCTTGGCGGATTAAAAACCCGGCCGCATAGACCACTACCGACAGGGCCAGCAGGAACAGCATCTCCCGCGGGTAATAGTACGAAAAGTAACCAAAGCTGGCGAGAGCCAGAAACAGCGAGCGGAATCTGACCGGCACTACCAGCCAGTAGAGGAGCCAGGATGTGATAACAAAGGCCATAAACACCCAGGTATTAAGCATCTTATTAATCTCCCATCTCTATCAGCCCGGACTGAACCAGGTCCCAGGTGAGGGCCCGGGCCACCGCCTGGTTGCCTTCCGCGGTCAGGTGTACCGAGTCCGTAAAGTAGCGGTCACTGACAGCATAGGTGTAATCAAAAACCTTGATCCCCGACTGCCGGGCGGCCGCGGCCAGCTGTTCCTGCTTCTCGGCCAGGACGGGTTCGTCTAGCAGGTCATACTTTTTGTACAAGGTCTGGTTGCGCGGGACCATAAAAAAGGCCGCCTTGATCCGGTTCTGCTCCAGGAGCCCCACCAACTGACGGTAACTGAGCCAGTGCTGGTTCGATGCATCCAGGGCAAAGTAACCCAGCTTGCCCGCCTGCTTCTCCAGAACACTGAAATCCTTCTCATACCAGGGCCGGTAGATTTCCTCCGGGTCGGTCAAACGGTCCTCGGCCTCCGCTCCCCCCACCTTCAAGGCCAGTCTCTCTTTCAAGGGCTCGCCGAACCACAGGTAATTGAGCAGGATGCGGTAACGGTACAGAGCCCAGCGGTCATTTACCAGAGCACTCAGCCGCTCTTCGAAATCGGTTTTACGGGAGGATGCGGTTGTCGGGGGGCCCCCAACAGCGGCCGGTTGACTGAGTTCGGCCAGTCGAGGGTGTTCCATCACCTTTGGCGATCCGAACCAGCCGACATTCACATCATATATCACCAGGTCCGGTCGGGTATCAATGATGAACTGCAGGATGTGCAGGGTATCAGCCGGGGTGCATCCCGGCAGGCTGAAGGTATGGACCGCCAGGTTCTGATCCGGTTTAAGCGCACCCAGGTGATGAGCCAGGTAAGAGGGTATGGTCTGGTCCTCATCCGGCACCCCACCCCCATGGACTACCGAATCACCAAGAAACACCACCTTGAAGCCCTCATCACCGGCCAACTCCTCTTTCCACAGAGTGAGGGTATCGATATCATCGGCCGGGAGTCGCCTTATCAAAGGTCCTCGTTCAACATCTCCGGCGGAGTTCTTGGCCCCGGCAGTGTCGGTGTTCATGTAATAGGGGATGATTAAATGAGTGAGAGCCAGGTCAAACGCCACCAGGAGCAGGAGAGTCAGCAACACGACCCGCAGGTTGATTTTCAGCCACCTGTCAACCAAACCTTTCACCAGGGACGACCTTCTTCCAGTTTGAAGTGATGCTGGAATTTATGATTCCCGTACCATGGCCGGGGAAACCAGGGCCCTGGTTATAACGGCTGATTACCAGAAGCAGGTTCCCCCTGACCATACTTTATGACATATTAACATATGCTGCCGAAGATGACATTATTGATAGAAAACTATTAGTCTGGTTACCTTTCCCAGCCGAATTGCATATGGTGGAATGTATACCAGCAACGTTGGAGGGATGTTATGATCATACCTTATAACCGGGCGAAAGCAGTCAGTTATGCCCATGAGTGGGCCATGAGCCGCAACCCTCGCTTCTATGATTTTTCCGGTATCGGCGGGGACTGCACCAACTTCGCTTCCCAGTGCCTGTACGCCGGCAGCGGGGTGATGAATTACTCCCGTGACAACGGGTGGTACTACACCGATCTCAACAATCGTGCCCCTTCCTGGACGGATGTCGACCTCTTGTATCAGTTCCTGGTAACCAACCGTTACCGGGGGCCTTTTGCCCGGGAGACCGGGATGGAATCAATCCTGCCAGGAGACATTATACAGCTGTCTTTCGTGGGCAATAACGATTTTAACCATTCGCCGGTAGTGGTCGCCACCGGCATCCACCCGCAAATCAACAACATCCTGGTGGCTACTCATTCGGCAGACCATGACAACTACCCTTTAAGCAGGTTCGACTGGCAGCAGATCCGCTTCATCCACATCCTGGGAGTCCATGTCTAGAGTCCACTCACAATGCGAGTTGCCCAAGGTCTCTTGCCTTGCTGCAACTCGCATTCTGCTGTTTCCGACAAGACGGAACCTGAGTTGTGCTAACAATGAGAAAAGCTTTAAAATATAACAAGTATTCTTTCTAGTGCAATCATCAAAGGAGGGCTTGTTGTGTCCGGCCTATCAGAGAAAATACCAGAATTCATGAGAAATTTTCCGGTACCAGCACCCAGGTGCGCGTCATTTATCAAAGGGGAATTTGTTGATTATAAGCCGGGGAAGAGCCTTACGATGGCCTTTCCAGTTCTGGAGGAATACCTGAACCCGGCCCAATCCATGCAAGGGGGCATTATTGCGGCGGCTTTTGATAATGTGTTCGGACCGTTCAGTGTTCTGGAAGGCAAAACCAGCGCCACCACCACCATTGACATCAACACCACCTTTTACCGGCCGATAATGGCAGGCGATGTACTGACCGTTATTGTAAATTTGATTGCCAACGGACGCACCTTTATTCACATGGCTGGTGAGGCCCGCGATAGCCACCACAAGTTGATCGCCACCTGTAACACCAAATACATGATTCTGGACCCGGCCCGCACTTCCCGACCCACGCCTCAAAAGGGTTGATCTTGGTATTTCGCCATCGCAGCCAGATAATGGCTGGCAGTCTTGACTCGCGTGGCCAGGATTAAACCACCGAAGGTGCGGAAATAATCTAGGGTTGAAGTGTTAATGAAGTGGTCATATATGCTAGCCATCTTAATATTTGCCCTGGTTTACGGGTCGCTTAACTTCTACATTGGGTGGCACCTGTGGGGGGTGTTGCAGGACTGGGTACCATCCTCGCTCGGCTGGGTTTACTGGGTCATCTTCTGGCTTGTCGCCCTGTCATACATAATCGGAAGAATTGGTGTGGTTATACTGCCGTGCCGGTTCAGCACCGGTCTGACTGTGTTTGGCTCCTACTGGCTGGCCTGCATGTATTACCTGGTGCTTATTCTGCTCCTGGTTGACCTGACCCGTTTCCTGGATCACCAGTTTGGTTTTCTTCCTGAAGTTATCAAGCATCCCCCGCTGGTGGCATTAGGGGTGACTTTGTTAACCGCAGGGATCCTGGTCTACGGGTCCTGGAACGCCCATCACCCCAGGATTACGGAGTACAACCTGGAAATCCCCAAGCAGGCCGGAGAGCTTAAAGAGCTTTCTATTGTGGCGGTTTCGGATGTCCATCTGGGGCCGATAGTACATAACGGACGTCTGCGGCAGATGGTGGATATGGTTAACTCACTGGGGCCGGATCTGGTCCTGCTCCCCGGGGATATCATCGATGAGAATGTCAAGCCCTTCCTGGAACAGAAAATGCCCGTTACCCTGAAGCAGCTGCATCCAAAGTACGGTGTTTACGCGGTCCTGGGAAACCACGAATACATCGGCGGGCATGTCGAGGAAACCGTCCACCACCTGGAGGAGGCCGGGGTCCGGGTCCTGCGGGACCGCTGGTTCCTGGTGGCCGACAGTTTCTACGTGGTGGGAAGGGATGAGGCGATGGGCCGACATACCCGCCGGAGCTCGCGCCGACCGCTGTCCGAGATAATGGCCGGGATTGACCACGCCAAACCCGTAATCATGATTGACCACCAGCCGGTTGACCTTGGTGAAGCCGATCGCAATGGGGTCGACCTGGAGGTCGCGGGACATACCCACCTGGGACAACTCTTCCCCAACCAGCTGATCACCGACCGGCTGTTCGAAAACGACTATGGCTACCTCAAGAAAGAAAACCTCCAGGTGATCGTGTCCGCCGGCTACGGCACCTGGGGTCCTCCCATCAGAATCGGCAACACCCCGGAAATCGTTCACATTAAGGTCAGATTCACCAAATGAATCATGGGGACAGTCCCCGTGATTCATTCTCCAGAGCATGAAAGAGCCGGGTCGCGACCCGGCTCTTTGACGTCATGCGATTTAGTAGTCGAAGATCTCCGAGGGGGCTTCGACAACGGAGTCGTCGCCGTATAGTACGATGTCCGTGGTATTCCAGACCTTGGGCAGTACGTTGCCCACATAGAAGCGGCAGGACAGGACCTTCCCGTAGTAGAAGTTGTAGTCGTAGTGGTCGGGACCCAGTTCGGCCATGCGTTTCTTGGCGATCAGGGCCTGGTCCAGCAGGCAGTAGGCGCCATACAGCTGACCGGTGGCCGTCTGCATGCGGGTGGCAAAGGTCTGCAGCATGCCGGCCTTGCCTTCCTTCATGTAGTTAAAAATGGCTGCCTGGGCTTCCTTGTAAGCGGTAAGGGCCTTCTCCAGGGTGGCAAACTCCTTGGTAAATTCGCCGCTTCCCTGATTGGCAGCGATGAAATCCGCGATGTCCTGCAGGAAGTTGGCAAACACCGTTCCCTTCTTCATGCTCCACTTGCGGCCCACCAGGTCCTGGGCCTGAATGAAGTTGGTCCCTTCATAGAGGGAGTAGATCTTGCAGTCGCGGGCGGCTTTGGCCGGCACGTAGTCCTCGGTAAACCCGTAACCACCATGGACCTGAATCGATTCCCCGATCAGAGTCCAGGCCTCATCACTGGGGTAGGCTTTGCATACCGGGGTCAGGCACTCAATCCGCTCATGGGCCCACTTTCTGCGGTCGGGATCCGGGTCATTGTGGGCTACATCAATATAGTAATAGCACTTGGCCAGCATGGCCCGGATGGCCTCCAGGGTAGCTTTGTTGACCAGGAGCATCCGCTTCACATCTTCGTGATTTATGATCTGAGTCCGTCCAGCTTTGGGGTTGGTGGACAGCTTGCCCTGCACCCGTTCCCGGGCGTAGTTGACCGCGTTCCAGTAGGCGTTGGCGGTGGTTCCCAGCGAGTTAACCCCTACCCCCTGGCGGGCCTCATTCATCATCTGGAACATCTGGGCCATACCTTCACCGATGCCGTTTTCATCAGGAGGGTTGCCGAGCAGCCAGCCCCGGCATTTGTTTTCGTCACCCAGCGACAGTGCTACCGTCGCATACCCGTGCTGCCCCATTTTATGTTCGATTCCGGTAGCATGAACATCGTTGTCCTCCAGGCTGCCATCCTCATTGACCCAGTACTTGGGCACTACAAAGAGCGATATCCCTTTACTGCCCGGTGCGGCCCCCTCAATGCGGGCCAGGTACAGGTGGATGATGTTCTCCGCATGGTTGCCATCTCCCGCCGAGATGAATATCTTGTTCCCTTTAATCTTGTAGATGCGGGGATCATCGGTGGGATAGGCTTTGGAGAGGATGTCACCCACATCCGATCCCGCCGTGGGTTCGGTCAGGGCCATCGTGCCCCCCCAGTCCCCGTTGAACATCTTGGGCAGGAACATGTCCTTCAGTTTCTGATCTCCGAAGGTCTGGATCAGGTTGGCCGCACCGCTGGCCAATCCAATATAACCCGGGAAAGAGGTGCTGGCTGCGGTCATCAATTCGTTGATAAAACAGACCAGGATCTGTGGTATTACTCTCTCAGTATCCTCGATGTTGCTCGATCCCCAGCCATTCTCCTGAATATACTTGAAGACTGCCGGATAGGTAGGGGGAACAATTACCTTGCCATCCTCAAACCGCACCGGGTTCTTCTCCCCGTCCTCGTCCGTGGGGAAGATTACCTCGGCAGCAATCTTGTAGAACTGGTCGATGAACATGTCAATGTCATCTTTGCTATAGTATCCGTCATACTTGGGGTAGGCAAAAATCTCTTCGGTGGGCAGCCATTCCTTAAGAATGAATTTGATATCCCGGGTATTATACACAAAATTAGACGCCATTACTGTACAACCTCCCTTGTCCTGATACAAAACTACTGTAGGTCCTGCCAAATCGATCAGCTACGACGAGAATTCATGTGGAAATGGGGAAGTTCCTGGGCTATTTCTTGCTGCGACAATTGTTATGCTGGATCGATTCAAGCAAAACCAGTAGCGTGTGCAGCTGCAACGAACATCTTTCTAACGATTCTTCGACAACGATTAGCAATTTCCTTCTCATTTCCTTATTTTCGGATGATCGGACCGGTATCCCACCCTCTTCACAAAAACAATTCAGGGACCGGGCTGAATGCCAGATCCCTGAATCACACCTGCTGGTTCAGGTTTTTAAGGAACGGTGCTATTTAATCAGCTCGAAGATGCTGGCCGCGCCCTGGCCGCCGCCGATGCACATGGTCACCATCCCGTATCTGACCTGCCGTCTCTCCATCTCATACATCAAGGTTGCGGTCAGCTTGGCTCCGGTAGCCCCCATCGGGTGTCCCATAGCGATAGCACCGCCGTTGACGTTGACGATATTCGGGTCTATTCCCAGTTCACGGACGCAGTAGATTGACTGCGAGGCAAAGGCCTCATTAATCTCCACCAGCCCGATATCCTTGAGCTGCAGGCCGGTCCGCTTGAGAACCCGGGGTACTGCAAATACCGGACCGATCCCCATCTCATCCGGTCCGCACCCGGCTACCGCAAAGCCGACGTATCTCAACCGGGGCTTGATTCCCAGTTCCCTGGCTTTATCCGCTGACATCACCATGACCGCTGCCGCACCGTCAGTAGTCTGGGAGGAGTTGGCCGCGGTTACGGTGCCTCCGGGTACGAAAGCCGGGCGGAGCCGGGCCATCGCTTCGATACTGGCGTCATGTCTGATCCCCTCTTCCCAGTCGTAGAGGATCTCCTGGGTGACCGGCTTGCCGTTCGGCCCCAGAGTGGTTATCTTCACTGGAACCGGTACGATTTCATCCTTGAACTTACCGGATTTCTCAGCGGCCGAGGCCTTCTTGTGGCTGGCTACCGCGAACTCATCCTGCTGCTCCCGGGTCACGTTGTACCGCCGGGCCACGTTTTCGGCGGTCTGGCCCATGCTGGTGTAGACCTTGGAAACCTCAGGGTCCAAAACCAGATCCGGGTTGGGTCTGGTTATGCCGCCCATGGCGATCATGGTCATATGCTCCACGCCACCAGCCAGTACGACGTCACAGCGGTTGGCAATAATGCCTTCCGCCGCGAAGGCGATGGCCTGAGAACCTGAGGAACAGAAACGGTTTACAGTTACGGCTGGCACCTCTTCCGGGATCCCGGCATAGCGGGCGGTGATCCGCGAGGTGTTCATCCCGGCCGCCTGTTCCGGGGTAGCACATCCCCAGATCACGTCGTCTATCATCTCGGGCTTGAAGTTAGGCCCGCATCTTTTGATGGCTTCTTCCATACAGAGCTTTCCCAGGAACTCTGGCCGGGTGTCTCGTAAGGTTCCCCGGGGAGACTTACCACCGGCAGTGCGTACTGCTGAAACAATAACAGCTTCTCTCACTAATCTTACCTCCCTGATTGTTTTTTTGAGGCTTTAGGCCTTAATTGCGCATAGGCTTGCCGGTCTTCAGCATGTGGGCAATGCGTTCCTGGGTCTTTTGCTCACCGCACAGGCTGATAAAGGCTTCTCTTTCAAGGTCCAAGAGGTATTGTTCGGTAATGGGTGCGCCTTTGACGACTTCTCCACCGGACATGACGTCAACCAGCTTGTTGCAGATATGCCAGTCATACTCACTGATCACTCCGGAGAGTTTCATCCCCAGGGTTCCGACCTTGATCAGAGCCGTGTGCGTCTTGCCGGGGCACGGGAATGGTCTGCTGACCGGGGCGTTGTAAACTGCGTCAACCATCTGCAATACCCGTTTCTTGGCGTCGGCAATCAGGAAATCGGGGTTGAAGGTAACGCCATCAGATGCTCTGAGATAACCCAATTCCTTTGCTTCCTTGGCGCTCATCGAGATCTGGCCTCCAGCTATCGGTTGGAAATGGGCCATCAGGAAGTCCACCACATGTGCCAAGGTGTTCTTGGTCCGGTCGATTGCCCGCAAGGTCATCTCTTTGACCCCACCGCCGGCCGGGATCAATCCCAAACCGAACTCGACCAGTCCTAAATTGGTCTCAGCGGCGGCTTGGGCAGCGGAACTCTGCATCACCAGTTCACAGCCACTTCCCAGAGTGCGGCTGAAAGGCGCGGCCACCACCGGTTTATCGGAGTATTTGAAAGCCATAAAGGTATCCTGCAACTTCTTCAGCAGACTATCGATGGCATTCCAGTCCTGGCTTTCAATCGCCTTGGCAACCACACTGAAATCGGTACCGGTGCTGAAGTTTCTTCCGGTACTGCTGATTACCATGCCTTCCCAGTCCGGCTTCTTCAACTCGGCCTGGGCCTGGATCATGGCATCAAGCAGGGCCGGCGTAACCGCGGAATTCCGGGTAGTGATATTGAAACACAATACACCATCACCCAGATCATACAGGGTAGCCGCATCAGTACTCATAACCACCTTGTTCTGCGACTTCAACGCCGGGAGAACTATCACTTCAGGGCTGGACTTGATGGGAACATAATTTTTATCGGGTATTGAGTAGTAGTATTCAATCCCGTTTTCCGTCTTGTAGAAGGAGTTGAATCCGAGATCCAACATCTCCTTTAACCAGGCTGGCGGGGTTTCGCCTTCCGCTTCCATCCGGCTGACATATTTCTTGAGGTCCAGGCCATTCCACTGCTCGAAGGGGCCGGCCCCGTGGTTGTATCCCCAGCGCATAGCGCGGTCAATGTTCAGGATGTCGTCGGAAACTTCGGGGATTTTGGAAGCGGCGTACATGAGGTAACCCTTGTTGACCTCCCATACGAACTTGGCCGCTTTGTCGTCTCCTTCAAAGAAAGCTTCCATCTTCTCCGGCAGGGTTTTGGCGACCTTCGCTTTTTCCAGGCTCAGGAAATCAGCTGGCTTGGTGGGAACATACTCCCAGGTGTTAATGTCCAGCATGAGCTTTTCTTTGCCCACTCGCTTATAGAAGCCGCCCTTGGTCTTGTTGCCCAGAATACCCCGCGACAGCATGTCAAAATAGAACTGCGGCAGGGTGTAGGCTTCTTTTTCGGCCGGATCGGTCACATTGTCCTTAACGGTCCCGGTGGAGGCTACCGCGATATCCAGACCCACCAGGTCCATCAGACCAAACATGGCGGTGCCTGGTCTCCCCACGGCCGGGCCCATGATCGCATCCACATCGGAGAAAGTCAGGCCCAGTTCCAGCATAAGCTTGGCACCTTTGGGTCCTCCCCAGTTGCCGAAGCGGTTGGCGATGAAGGCCGGGGTATCCTTGCAGTGGACTACACCTTTACCCAGGATCCGTTCGCCGAAGTCGGCCATGAACTTCACCACTTCGGGCAGGGTATCCTTGCCGGGTATAATCTCCAGGAGTTTCATATACCTGACCGGGTTGAAGAAGTGGGTACCCAGCCAGTACTTCCTGAATTCAATCGGCATATCCTCGGCGATGCTGTTGATGGATATACTGGAGGTATTGGAACTGACAATGGTCCCGGGTTTAATATAGGGGGCGATGTTCTTCAATACGGTTTTCTTGATGTCCAGGTTTTCAGGAACCACTTCTACTATCCAGTCACATTCCGATAACCAGGGCAGGTTGTCCTCCATGTTGCCGGTGGTGATCAGGTCTCCATCCTCTTTCAGCATCAACTGGGGCGGTCTTGATTTAAGGAGGGCCTGTTTGTTGCCTTCCGCAATCTTATTTCTATTGGCGGGCTTCTTCTTATCTTCTTCACTCAAATTGGGAGGAACAATATCCAGGAGATAACTGCGGATGCCCGCATTGGCCAGCTGGGCGGCAATACCACTGCCCATAGTTCCTGATCCCAGAATAGCAACTCTCTTGATCTTTTTCTTCACCAATTCTACCTCCGATCTTGTCTTATATTTTGTCATGGCTGCCATTCAACCAATGGTTCTTAAGGTCTAATTGCCTTCAGTTCCTGGACATCGCCTCCTTTCCAGTTCATCCTTCATCACGGGCCGGCTATACTTTCGCGAGGGTGGATTTCTACCGCATCGCAGTGCTGCAGGTACCGCCGTCTTTCCTGTTCCGTGGTGTGATAGGCCCTTACAGATGATTAAACTTTTTGGAATTTATCTCCAATCAAGATCTAAGGCATGGGTTAGTCTGCTGCACCAATCGGCGGGCGGACTCGAGGCCCCCGGACACTTCTTTTCCTAACATTTGTTAAGAGCCCTGTTATTATACTTGTTGATAATTGGATAGTGAATCACGGNNATCATGGGGACAGTCCCCGTGATTCACTCTAATAAAAAAGCAAGGGTGGATGGTCGTCCATCACCCTTGCTTTTGTAGCTGGTTAATTAACTGATATTAATGAGGGCCTTTTTTAGTATTCGAAGATCTCCGTCGGGGCATCGATTACCGAGGTATCTCCATCTTTGACCAGCTCAGCAATGTACCATACATAAGGAACCACATTGCGCAGGTAGTACTTGGCAGACAGGAACTTGCCATAGTAGAAGTTGTAATCATAATGATCAGCACCCAGTTCTTCCATCCGCTTCTTGGCTATCAAAGCCTGGTCCAGGAGGCAGTAGCCACCATAGAGTTGACCGGTCGCGGTCAGGATGCGGCGGGCGTAGACCTGGAAGTAACCAAACTTCTTGGCTGCCATGTATCCACCCATGGCCATCATGATTTCCTGATAGGAGGCCAGAGCTTTTTCCAGGTTGGCAAACTCTTTGTCCAGTTCCGGTACGGTGCCTTTGTTCGCAGCTACGAAATCAACAATATCCTTAAGGAAGTCCTGGAATACCTGGCCTTTCTTCATGGTCCACTTCCGGCCAATCAGGTCCTGGGACTGAATGAAGTTGGTACCTTCCCAGATGGAGTAGATCTTCACATCCCGGGCGGCCTGAGCTACCGGGTAATCTTCACAGAAGCCATAACCACCATGGGCCTGAATCGATTCGCCGACCAGTCCCCAGGCCTCGTCACTGGGATAAGCCTTACAGATCGGAGTCAGGACTTCTACCTTGCCGTGCGCCCACTTTCTGCGTTCGGGGTCGGGATCATTGTGGGCAATATCCAGGTAGTAGTAGCACTTGTGGATCATCGCGCGGCAGGCCTCCAGAGTGGCCTTGTTAAGCATCAGCATGCGCTTGACGTCATCATGATTGATGATTTCGGTCCGGCCGGCCTTGGGATTGCTCATCAGGCGGCCCTGAACCCGCTCTTTACAATAATTCTTAGCGTTCCAGTAGGCGTTGGCTGCCACGCAGGTGGCCATAAGTCCGGTTCCCTGGCGCTCTTCATTCATCATCACGAACATCTGGGCCATTCCCTGAGCCGCTCCATCCGGTCCGGGAGGATCCCCTAACAGCCAGCCGCGGCAGTTGTTGTTGTCCCCCATGGCCAGAGCTGCAGTCGGCTGTCCATGCAGACCCATCTTGTGCTCGATAGCGGTACAAACAACGTCATTGTCCTCCAGGCTGCCGTCCTCGTTAACCCAGTACTTGGGCACTACGAATAGGGAGATACCCTTGGTTCCAGGAGCCGCGCCCTCGATCCGGGCCAGGTAGAGGTGAATTATATTCTCAGCAAAATCGCCGTCACCGCAGGTGATGAACTGCTTGCTGCCTTTGATCTTGTAGATCCGGGGGTCATCGGTCGGATAGGCCTTGGAAAGAATGTCTCCCACGTCAGATCCTGCAGTTGCTTCGGTAAGACACATGGTTCCTGACCAGGTTCCGTCAAACATCTTGGGCAGGAACATCTCCTTCAGTTCCGGAGTTCCAAAGGATTGAATCAAACGAGCCGCGCCGGTGGTAAGACCTCCTGCACTGGTAGCCGCCGGGCAGGCAGCCTGGATCATTTCCATCAAAGAACAGTAAAGCACCTCGGGAATGGTCCCTTCGGCGTTTTCGTCGATATTGGATGTTCCCCAGCCGTTCTCCTGGAGATACTTAAATACCTTGGTCATGCCGGGAGCTACAGTAACTTTGCCGTCTTCAAATTTTACTCCATGCTCCTCCAGTTCATCAGCAGTCGGTGCCACTACCTCAGCGGCGATCTTGTAAACCTGGTCAATCATCATCTCAACGTCGTCTTTGCTGTAATAGTCTTTAAACTTGTCATAAGCGAAGATTTCCTCGGTGGGCAGCCATTCCTTCAGAATGAACTTATTATCACGGGTGCTGTAGGAAAAAATTGAACTCATCGAATACATCCTCCCTTTACATAATGAAATATCAACGGAAGTCTCGGAAAAGCGTACCATGCTGCTGGGTGTTTCGGCAGCTAGTACTTAATGAGGTCTGTATCTGGTTAAGCTAAACCTCCGTCGGCCTAAGGAATTGAATCTTGGTAACAGAACCGGAATCTGCTGGCGCAGGCCCGTCCTGTTCACAACCCGGTGTTAGAAACTTGGTTTTCACCCCCTTACCCCGCTCCCTTTCATCATTTTAATATAATTCTACAAAAATGAGGTAATCCCTGTATTAACTTTTGAATAGTGTTAAAAATTATA